>CAISHH010000172.1 GCA_903885085.1 uncultured Campylobacterales bacterium | reverse complement strand
TTACTGTGTCTTTTTTTGAAACTTTACTTTGAAAAAAGATGAAGTAGAATTTTAACAACTCCCTAAAATAGGGATATTGTCTTTTATACTTTTGAGATAAATTGAGGATATCTTAATTTGTGGTACAAAATAGCCGTTTAGGTGTTTCCTTTTGTGTTGCATTTTTTGAGTGATTTCAACTTCATTGCATTGTAACTTTTGTGTGCAAAGAGTAAGCACTCATCAAAGTAATTTAATCTTATCCCCTTTGATTGATTTTTGATAGATATTTCTTTTAAAAACGTGTATCTGCGCTTTCTAATCTCTCTATTATGTGCCTTGATTGTTTGTATCTCTACTTTTAACCTCATCTTATAAGATTGCTTATTTGTTGCTCTTGCTGTCTTGGCTCTCTTAATCTTGCTATTGTCTTTTAGCTTCACTCGCATAAAATAATTTATAGCTGTTCTCTCTGCAATATTCAAGCATTGCGAGATTTCTCTAAATTTCAAGCCTTTTGAATATAACGCCATTATCTGAAACTCTCTTTTAGTGATTGTTTTCATTGACTTGCTTCCTTTTTTATTTTTCATTTTCAGCAAAGTTTAATAAGTGCTTTTAAGCCCGTACTGTGTGGAGTTCGCACGGGCTGTTTCTGAAAATTTAGGTAATGTAACTTATAGGGATAATTTTTGCATCTATTCCGCTAAAGTTGAAGATAGTTTTTTCCATTTTTGATAGAAACTTTTTATCTAAATCTTTGAGCTTCATACCCTTATCAAAATAACCACCCTTGAAGCAAAATTCTATCCTCTCTAATGGTTTGGATAGATTCGCCTCTTTTTGTTTGTCGTATATTTTTATATCAAGCTTGATATTTGTTTTTTTCTCTTTTGCTGTTTTGTAGTAAGTAGTATTTTTAAATTTAAAAGGCTCTCGTTTTTCGCATAACCTTTTTATAATTCGGTTTGGTACTTTCACAAAATCGAAACAAATATCTATCCGCTTGATTTCACACTCCATAAACTCTAAGAAGTGAGACTTTAAGAACTCTTTTAAAAGCTCTGATTTTTCATCATAGCCTTGAAGCCCTGCAATATCTAAAGTTTGCTTTGTAGGGCTTCTATTGTAGCGTTTGAGTGCAACAGTCAAGCCCGTTGAGGTATGGAGTATTTTTGCCTCGATTATGCTTTTAGTAAGTCCTTTTTTAAAGGTCTCTATCCACAAGCTTGGCTCAAATATTCCAACGCTTTTGACTACCTCTATGATATAATCTTCACTTGTAAACAACCGTGAAAAATCCTCACTTCTTAAGCTTATAGAGTCAATTCTTCCTATTATCTTCATAAGCTTTTGAGAGTTTTATATCTTTACTCTCAATCGCCCTTATTAGCCTATCTCTCAAGGCTTTTGCACTCTTAATATTTTCAGCTGTTTTGATTATTGAGTATCGCCATTCTTCTTTTTTTCCTAATGGTTTGTACGTCAATAAACAACTTTGAGGGAGTTCACTTCTAAGCCTAATTACTTTATTACTAAGACGTTTAACACTAAGTTTTTTTTCGTCCCAACTCGTAATATTGCTTAAGGTGGTAATTCCTTTTGGATACATAAAAGGGCTATCCGCACCTATCAAGAGGGCTTCAATGATGTTAAGCATTTCAATCGTGTAAAGATTAAAACTCTTTGGCTTTTTAGCTCTACTCTTTCGATAAAAAATCTCACTATCCACGCCATTTATGATTACGATTGTTTTATGCTCTCTCATAACTTCACCCCATCAAACACAAACGACAAAGTAACCTTTGCTTCACTTGGTTCTACGTCTGTAAGTAAGAGGCTATGGATAAATTCTAAATCTACAATATCAAGACTATTGAGCATTTTTAGCACTCTAAGTGATATTTCATACGTGTTCATATCATCTACACCACTTAGAGAGAGTATCTCTTTCTGTATCCAGTCACTAAGGCTTTTTTCACTTTCATTTGTGCTGAAGCCATAACTATGAAAATCTTCTAAAGTGTATTTCACTATATGCTTAACTCTTTTTTTCAGCTCTTTATCTTGATTTTTCAAGAATTGATTAAAATCGTTTTTCATATTATGCCCCCACTTTTTCGACTACATTATCATTTAAAAAAGCCTCAATATCTGCTCTCTTATACTTGATGTATTTGCCTATCTTGCTATAAGGTAAGTGTAAATTATCCATTCGCCACTTCGCCAACGTGCTTACGCTAAAGCCGTACTCTTTTAAAACGTCTCTTGGATTTAACCAATCTTTTTGTATAGAGGCGTTTATTGCCTCAACTGCTTTATTTTGTACTGTGTTCATTTGCTACCCTTGCGGATAACTAGCTAGTTATTCTTTTTTGATTTACAATTGTTGATGATAGTATTTCTGAATACAAATTATTTGAATAGGTAAGTTTTTATCGAATTTTAGGGGCTTTTATGGGGGTAAGAATTAAAAGAAAAATGTATTAAAATTTACTAATACAAATCTCTTTAGGTATTGTTCGGAGTGAGTCAAAGTGGAGTTTAATAGTGTTTGGATGAGTTCCATTACTTAAAATATTTGTTATGTAGTTAGCCATTTGATTAGTATCTATTTCTAATCTATTTGATAATTCTTTGAATGGTATAAATTTTTGATGATGTTTTACAATGGATAAAAAGCTAACTTTATCGTTTAAATCTTGAATATTTTGATCGTTTTCATTTGAGCTGTTGTATCTTTGTAATACTTCTAAATCGTGCATATATTTTTTAATTTTATTCTTACTATTTTCAAACTCTAAATACTGCATATAACCACTGATTAAAGCTTCTACAAACTCTTGAAAAACAATTAAGTCTATACCCGCATATACTGATTTACATTTGTATAAAAAGCTCATATAGTGATTGTTTGATTTAACTTTTGATAATTTTTTACCATTTGTAAATAGATTATTATTGTGTGATTTTTCACGCTCCAATAAGTCAATAATGTTTTTCATATTTGGGAGTTTTTGAAGCGTATCTATAATTACATCATAGCTATTGTTTAAAAGTGTCTGATTGACTTCGGGAGTGTTAAGATTGATATTATAGTCAATTGCAATTTTATCTCTGCAAACTACATCAAAGCGTTTGTTTAATACAAAAATTGTATGAGCAGTTATAAGTACAGTCTCTCTTTTTGTTAGAGGTTTTGAATCTAAAGAATGTTCTTTCAAAACATATTCTATAGCATCTTTGTATGACTCTAAAAATGGGTGATTTATGTATATATTTTCAAACTCATTTACCATTAAATCAATACCATCAACATAATCTATTTTTATAAAATCGTATAGAGTCCACCTGTTTAATCGTATATCATTTTTTGGTTTCTCAAATTCATCTTCCCAATCACAAATAGAATCATCCAAACTATCAAAATACTCTTCTTTTATTTTTTCATAGTATCCATCATCAATAGTATAATTTATACTTTTAATATAATTTATTGCAAATAAATCATCTTCAAACGTATTAATCACTCGATCTATCATCTCTTGAATATGCTCTAAAGGTTTATAATCATATCTCTCTAAAATAGTTTTTTGAATATTCTCTTTTAAGTGTTCTTTTGTTTGCTCATCAAGTTTTGAGATGATTGTAGAGTCGCTTTCTTTTGCTATCGCTTTAACTAAAGTTTGTTCCATTATTCCACCACCTCAACATCAAGAATTGTATTAATCATTTTAAGCCCCGTTTGACCGCTTTTATAATGATTGATACTAAGATACTTATTTATTGTATTTACGTCTTTATGCCCTAATATACCGCTTAAAACAATAGCTTCCGTTTGCTGTTCTGCTAACATAGAAACTAAAATATTTCTCATATAGTGCATTGATAGATTTTCTATACCAGTGTATTTTTTTAATTGTCGCATCTGTCTATCAGTGTTTGAAATTACGCCATCAGTCACGGGGCTTTTAAAAACTATACCTTTTTGATTATCTGTAATTTGTAGGAGTTGCGTTTTAATCATAGGTGGTAAAGGATACTTTTGTTTATCATCGTTCTTGGTATCTTCTATCCAGTAATAATCATTTGTAAAGTCTATGTTTTCCCACTTCAAATTTAATATCTCACTCTTGCGCCGTCCAGTAAAACCAAACAAGAATAAAGCTTGATAAAATGGCTCATCTTTGTAATAGGTTGTAATACCTTTGTACACTTGGTTAAATAGTGCTGTCGCTTCCGTTACTATTCTCTTTTGGCTTGGTATCTTTACATTTATTGTATTTGTAGGAGTTTCTTTTATCATCTTGTTATCAAGTGCAAATTTAAACATCGGCTTCAACACTTCTAAGATACTTTTTTGAGTGCGTGGGCTTAATCCACTTTTATTCATATCATTGATAATTTTGTTTATGCTCATAGGTTTTATAACTTCGATTGCTTTGCTACCTAACGACTTTTCAATGTACCTTTTATAAATACTTTTTTTGATTGTTTTCCAGTTGGTATCTTTTTGATTTTCAAAGTAAAGCTCTGATAGTTTATCGAGCGTGATTTTATTTGATGAGGTGTAACCTGCTTCGATATCTATTTTTAGTTTATCTAACTTATCACTTGCTTTTTTATCTGTTAGTTTGTCGGTATCACTATTCCCTAAAATCTTTTTATAGAGCTTCCCATCTATTTTAATCCACATAAGATATTTATAACCATTTATCCTATCTCTATTAATACTTTTGTATAGGTTTGGATATTTCGTCTGCTTGAAGTCTTTTAAATCAATAGCCATAATTCAACCTTTAAAATAATGGGGGATACCGTAGGGGATACCGACACTTTACATTATTATACATCAAAAGGAATTATAGTACAACACCAAAAGCCTATTTTATGGGGATTCTGATAGAATAGGAATTATAAAAAATCATAGGGTGTTTGGTTCAAGTCCTCTTGTCCGCACCACTCTCATAAGCCTATTTTAGGCACTTCCAAAGACTTTTAAAATATTAGGTTACATAACTCATAAAAAATCACTCTATTTTCACTCACATAAAGCTATTGATTAACCGCTCACTTTGCTGTATCCTTTTGCTGCGCCAATTCTAATATCAAGTGCAATTTCCACCTAAAATCAACTAGCTAACTTTCTACTCATTTCACTATAAAAGACTTCATATGGAGTTTTATATCCAAGTTCTTTTCTAGGTCTATGATTAAGTCTATTTAAAATCACATAATTATAACTAAAAAACACGAAATATATCGTTAGTTTCAAATAGTAACTTTTTGTGCTTTTTCCATACTTTACTTATAACAAAATTAGTAAATTAATATTAAATCTTTATAATAACTAAACAAAACAAAAAGGAATAGAATGAAAATTCAAAAACGATTGAGAACTATGTTTGTAACAAGTGCTGTTCTTGCTTCAGTACTACTTATGAGTGGTTGTAGTGCATAGTATTTATTGATATAAGAAATACCTCGGATAAAGATATTAATATCACGGAACAGGTTAAAAGTGCTTTTATCGCTAGAGGCTATACAATAACTCAGAATCCAAATAAAGCAACTTACATGCTCCAAGGGAATATACTCAAAATCGGGAAATCAGATCTTAGAGAAACTCAAGGTTTACTTGGATCAGGATTTGGTGGGGGAATAGCTGGAGCTGCTGTAGGAGCTACTGCTGGTTATGCACTTACAGGGAGTAGCAATACTGGTCTTGCATTAGGACTAGTTGGAGCTGCTGCAGGCTTTATCGGCGATGCGTTAGTAGAAGATGTTCTGTATGTGATGGTCACAGACTTACAAATTCGTGAAAGACCTTTAGAAGGTGAAGTGGTAACACAAACGCAACAAGCAAACCTACAACAAGGAACTTCTACTCAGGTTAAGCAGGATATTAAAGGTGGGAAAGTAGAGTGGAAAACGTACAGAACAAGAATTGTTAGTACGGCAAACAAAATGAATTTGAAATTCGAAGAAGCTCAGCCTGTTTTAGAATCAGCCTTGGCACACTCTGTTTCAGGGATTTTTTAAACTAAAACCTCTTTTAAATGCCTTAGACCTCTTTTGAGGTCGCTGGGATTACCCAAAATTTTCCATCCACTTTGTTTGAACTTTAAGAAGCATAATGTATCATTGCAATATTACTTTAGCTTAGGAAAACTTTTGAAAAAGCTTCTTTTTTTAATTCTTTTATTTTTAACTGCTCTCTCTTTATCTGCAGCGCCAACATCATGTGGCGGTATCTACTATGGAAATACTGCTCCAGATATCATTAACACTAAACTTTTACCAAAAACAACAGAAATTTGTTACGAACAATTTGCAATTATGCACTCTGGACTTACTAAAACTCCTCTTTGGAGTGCGGAACACCTTACAAGAGATATGCTTACAAAAAAAGCTAAACGTGGAGATGATTTTCATGAAGATGCTCATCTTCGACTTGATGAGAGAGCCGAACTCACAGATTATGCACATTCAGGCTATGACAGAGGTCACATGAGCCCAAGCGGAGACTTTGATGAAAGACAAAGTAATGAAGAGTGCTTTAGCTTGGCAAATATGGTTCCCCAAGATCACGATAACAACAGTGGAATCTGGGCAGATATAGAGAGTTCGACCCGATACCTCGCTAAAAAAAAGGGAGAGATCTATGTTGTAACTGGTCCTCTTTATCTTGGCAACCATCCTCGTCGTATCGGTAACAGAGTCCTTGTACCGACAAATATATTTAAAGCTATCTATATACCATCTAGCGGTGAAGGAGCTGCATATATAACAGAAAATGTACCTGGACGTGACTATAAAGTGATCAGTATCGCTGAGCTTGAAAAGATTTCCGGTATCAATATTTTTCCGCAAATGAGCCAAGCTGCAAAATCGTATGCTACAAGATTACCTCAGCCAAAACCTTCCAATAAAGGCCGTCACTCTTATGAAAATCGCCAAAATACAAACAGTAGTGACGATAATAGTTTCATAGGAAAATTCAAAAGAAAAATGAATAATTATTACAGAGGCTATTAACCTTCACACATAGATTTATATTTTTAGAAATTGTGCTATAAAATTTCCTTATTACCTTAAGAAAAATTTGTATTAGTGTCCTATTTTTCTCATAAATTTCTATAGTTAAAGCATATCTTTGGTATCTTTGCATGTAAAATCTATAAGAGGTTCCAGTCAACGATAAAATGAAACAAAAACTACAAGAAAAAGCAAAACAAATCGCCCAAAATCCTGTAACACAGAAGGCGCTCACTTCCATGAAACCGCAAAAAAGTATCTGGGGTTTTTTAGGTGTGATCTTCTTTTTTATAGTTCCAGAAGTGATAGCTTTTTTCTATGGAGCTGATCTCACCTCCTTCGCAAAAGCGCAACTTTTACTCCCAAATAGTTTCGAGATGCACTATTACTACAAAGCTTTAGAGATGATGTTTGAAGATGGTGTGAGTTGGTTAAACCTTATCATAGGGTTTGCTCTACTGATCTGGCTCTTTTTTTAATAATGAACCTACAAATAAAGTGAAAACAAATGACACAACAAAAAATAAAATGGGATGATGCATATTCTCTTGGTATTAAAAACATAGATGATCAACACAAAAAACTTTTTGATATTGTTGATAAAATCTTCTCTCTTCAAGAGAGTAAAGACGTAAAAGGAAATATTCGAACGATTTTACATGAGCTGTTTGAGTATATCAAAGTGCATTTCAAAGATGAAGAAGAGTTTATGAAAAGTATCAACTACCCTGACTTGGCGTATCATATTGAACTTCACGAACAGCTTGTCAAATCAGTTTCTGCCATCTTACGGGATCCATCACGACTAGATATTATTCAAATGAAGATGAGAGTGATTGCTAAACAAGCATTAATCGATCATATTTTAGAAGAAGATATGAACTATCAGCGCTACTATTTTAGTTTGAAAAAAAGTGAAACTGGTACTATAGATGAGCCTATCATTAACTTAGATATTTAATTTTAATACCAAAAAAAGAGGATAAATAAAGTGCTTCTAACTACTATTGAAAAGATCGGCGATTCTGCTATCAAATCTTTTTCATCTATTTACGAAGTAACAAAATTCGCCATCCTTTGTATTATCCATATGCTAAGTCCAAATAGTTATAATCCGGCAATGATGATGGTTTTTACAAAGCAAGTCTATGTTACAGCCATACAAATCATCCCTTTTTTTACTTTTTTAGCATTTGTATTTGGAT
>CAISHH010000171.1 GCA_903885085.1 uncultured Campylobacterales bacterium | reverse complement strand
TGATGAAATGACCGACACCCTTCACCCCCCTGCCCTGCCTGTCTGCTTCATGCTCGATGAACTGGCAACCCTTGGGCACCTCTCGATTGTGGAAAATGCGGTTGGCCTGTCGGCGGGCTATGGAGTGCAGTTGTTCACGGTTTTTCAGGATGTGGCGCAAATGAAAGACCTCTACCGTGGGCGCTGGGCGTCCTTTATTGGCAATGCTGGGGTGCGAGCCTTGTTCAATCTTGATGATTACGATACCGCAAAATACTGGTCGGATTTTATCGGCGGTCATATTGTCCAATCTACCAATCAGCAGCAAGACGTTTACGGATTTGCAAAAAGCCAGAGCGTCGGCGAAACCATGCGGCCTTTGATTTCGCCGTCTGATATTATGCTCAATTATTCCCAAGGCAAAATGCTGGTTCTGCCGCAAGGTTCCCGCCCGATTGAAACGGATCGGATTGCGTATTTTGCTGACAAAGAACTTGACGGCCTTTGGGATGATCCGCGGGTTATCCGTTGAGCGGAATATTTTTGATATGTATGACTTTTTAATCAATCCGCTATTGTGTTTTGATTACATTGTTTTTACTTTGTAACTATAATTTTATAGACGATGTAGACATAATTCTTAAACATACTCTTACTTAAATAATCAGTATAAAGTTATTATTATGCCTAATACTTATAATTCGAAAAATGAAAACCTATTCAAATACGACATAAAAAAAACCATTGATACAATAATTCACCATTTTTCATGGTTACATTTGTTGACCTTCGTTGGGGTCATATTCGGAGGATATATTACATATTATCAGCTACCACCAGTCGATCCAAAACACCCATCAAACGCAATATACTATTCCATATTTTGGTCTACATGCTCCATATTAGTAACAGCATATATATCATCAATAATATATGCTCTCTCAACAGAACAAAAAGAAAAAAAAATATCGGAATTAAATGACACCATTTTAGATATACTACAAAAAACCAATGAGAATATTCAGAGGATAAACGATAGAACAAATGAAATTAAAGTATTCAAACATTCTTATGACGGATTAGAATATTGCATTCGAACTATTCCTTCAGCATCAAGAGTAATAAATACCGTTTTGCGCCACGGCAAAGATAAGTCGCTCCCAGGATTAGGATCAAAAGAATGGATTTATAAGCAATGGGTAGATGTAAAACAAAAACACTTACAAGACGACACCTACACTCTAACTGAATTAGTGTCCTCTCATTTTACAATTGACGATAGGGCACGGGAATTCATAAATACCAACCATAAGAATCCAAAATATAACTACAAATTTATTGATGATAATCATTATGCAATGATCCAGTTTACTCTGTTTGATTTTGATGACCAAGCCAGAAATAAAGAAGTAGTTTTTGGTTGGGAATTTCCAAATATGGAGCATGGGCCTTGTTTTAAAACAAACAACAAAGCCGTTGTAGATTTTTTTGAAAACTATTTTTTTTATTATTATAACAACAATAAAACGCAAAATAATCCATCAATCATTAGATCATCAATAATAGATAAATGTTATCACTCATTAAAACCGGGCGTGTGGCTTTATTTACTTGAACACGATTTCTTAAATAACATATTTGGCGTAATAACTATTGCAGATACTGGTGATGAGAATATAAAAAACAAATACAAGGCTACTGCTAATGTCAATTACTTTGGGAATGACACACCGGTACGGGGAACATGGTATTCTATAAATTTTGATTATGAACCACTAACACAAGCCATACATATACAGTATGATATAACCTTAGATAAACTATCTGACGGCGAAATAGAAAAGTCATTACAAAAAAAATACACAGGTTACCTACATTTTGTCATTTCGGATAAAATAAATACAGTCTTTCACGGACAATTCAAAGATTTATCAAAACAACGACCATCGGGAGATATAAAAATTGCACCATGCCTTGATAGAAACAAAAAGATCACACCAGACATAAGTGATATCAACCTACAAGAAGCATTTAAACGAATATTTGGAGAAGACATAAAACAAGAGAAACCACAAAAAAGACAAGTCAAAATAACATAAAATTTTATTTCAATAAAAAACCATTTTGATGGATTAAAATGCCATTTTTCAAAGAAATATAATTTAAAGAATCTTGTCGTTTTGGCGAATTAACACGGTCAATTTTTGGACACTGCACATTGCTTTTTTGTTTCTCCAAGAGAGCTTCTAATTCAAAATTTTTTCTTTGCAATGAAGCAATACCATTGAATGTCAATGGTATGCATATATCAACCACAAGCAAAGCGAAAACTGTCTTTGCGTTCATCTTAAACCCCCCAACTACTACGCTATAACATTTATACTCAAACATAGAGATCGACTCAATCTTTTTATATGGTTAAAATACTTTCATCTCCCTCCTACATGACTCTTGTGCTTAATGCCTGACGAAGAACTGGAACAATTCAAAACCGACATTAACCTGACCGAATTCGCGGCAAGTCGGGGCTACGGCCTCGACACCCGCGAAAGCTCGCGCAACTCGGCGGTGATGCGGCACCCTGACGGCGATAAAATCATTGTTGCCAAGAATGAGGCAAACGCCAACTGGATATTTTTCAGCGTCCGTGATGATCGGGACAACGGCACGATCATTGACTTTTTGCAAAAACGTGGCGGCGGAAGTCTGGGGCGTGTCCGGCAAAAACTGCGGGACTGGATCGGATCGCCTCGCCCTGCCCTGCCGATTGCGGCCTATGTTCAGGACTTGTTGCCGATAACGCGGGATCGGGCGGCGGTCATGGCAGAATGGGAAAGGGCAAGGGCGTGTTTCGCCCTGCCCTACCTGACGGCAAGAGGAATTGGGATGCCG
>CAISHH010000170.1 GCA_903885085.1 uncultured Campylobacterales bacterium | reverse complement strand
CTTTCCATCGAGGCTATTGGCTAAAATATTAAGATATATGCCTCAAATACAATCCTTAATTCATCTGCAAACATCTATGCTGATTTTAGAAGAATTTCGAGCTGAGATTTGCAAGTGGCTCGGTATACAAAACATTTCTCAAGCGCTGGATATGCTTCCGGGATTTCAAGAACAAGTCAGCCCGATGGGATACACCATCTCAACAGTAAGAGGGTTTAAAAATCCAAATGCCTACTTTGCAGATAAAGTAAAAATCTTGGTCGATGGTGTGCCTATAAACAATGAAGTCACGGGAACGGCAAGTTTTTATCTTGATTTTCCAATGCAACTTGTCCAAAAGATAGAAGTACTTCGTGGTCCGGCATCGACGATGTACGGAGGCGGAGCTTACTACGGCGCTGTCAATATCATCACAAAGCTTGGAAGTGGAAAAAAAGAAAATCAGCTTTATGTAGGTGGAGGCAGTTATGGAACTATCACTGCTGGAACGAACCTAAACATCACTGAAAATGGCTGGAATATCTTTGCGGATGGGTATGCTTATTCTAACAATAAAACCCTTCCCTTTCCTGAACAAAATGGTTATACCAATGAAGCTACAAAAGATTACAGTGTAGGCTTTAAAGCTACAAAAGACAACTGGCAGTTTTTGACTAGACTCAAACATGAAAATTCTGGAAATTTTTATAGTTTTGAGGGTGAACTCAATCCTATACCAGATAAGCCAGAAGGTCGTACAAACATTTATCTTCTTGCACAACTTTCCAATAAAACCTCTTTTAATGACTATGAACTAGAAACAAAGGTAAATTATTCTCATAGAGATGAAAGTATCAATGCGAATATAGCTAGTGCTGATACAAGAACGAAATTTGCTGATACTAGATTGAATGGTTTTTACACTGCTACAGATATTCAAGAAGACAATTATGGCTTTGAATCCACTTTAACTTTACCGACGATTGCTTCCAATGATATTTTAGTTGGTGTTGGTGTCAACTATGATGTTGTTAGTACGGACAACTATTTTAGTAGTGTTGAAAATGCAATCGTTCAAAGTGGCAATATGACCACATTGCAAAATGATACAAATTTTTATTATAGGGAGTCTAACGAGCCTGCTTACTGGCTCAATCCAACTGCAACTACACTCCTTCCAAAAGGCATCAGTAGAACAAATGTTTATGGATATGCTCAGGATTTGATATCTATTACTGACAAAATCGATATTATCTTAGGCTTGCGCTTAGATAATATCTCAGACGTCGGAACGCAGCTCAGCAGAAGAGTAGGATTTGTTTATCGTGCGAGTGATACTACAACATTTAAACTGCTGTACGGATCATCTTATCGTGCGCCAACTCTGACTGAAGCGTATGCTTTAGGACATATCAATCTTCGGATGGGAGATTCTAACTTAAAACCTGAAGAGTGTAACACTTATGAGGCAGCACTCGTATATACTCCAGATTTTTACAATAAATTTACACTCAATTTTTATTATACAGAACTTCATAATGCTATTGATTTGGAAGAGCTTGGAGATACTCCTATTGGATACGCACAGTATCCAGATAGAGCGAGTAAAGGCGTGGAGTTTGAGTATTTTTTCAAAACTCATACAAAACATAATTTATATCTCAATGCATCTTATGTAAATTCTACTTATATCACGCCTCGAGATACCTATACCGACCCTGTGACTCATTTAGATGTTATAGGTCCTTCTATTGTTGAGAGCATGCCTGATATCTCTAAGTTTATGGCAAAAGCTCTTTACATCTATAAACCAACTCCAAAGCTCTCTCTTGGAACAGCATGGAGATATTTTTCACAAACAACTTCACCTCGAACTGTTTGGGTAGTTTTAGATGGAAGTGACACACCTGTAAAATCAGCAAGTATTTTTGATGAAACGCTTACCTATCACTTCACGCCAACAAGTGAAATACAGGCAACTGTGAAAAATATTTTTAATGAACAAGTTATGAACCCTGCATATTATTACTACACTAAGGGCGGTATCCCGCGCGAGGGCAGAAACTATATGTTTATAATGAACCCTTTTTTCAAGACCAGTAAATCAAGTTTTTTAATTCCACCTTTTTATGATACCAACGGTAACAGTTTTGCTCCTTTAGGGTCTAAATTATTCATAGCTTGATAGTAAACTTCATTTGGGGTTTTGTAG
>CAISHH010000169.1 GCA_903885085.1 uncultured Campylobacterales bacterium | reverse complement strand
CTATGAAGATGATTTTTGTAAAAAATGTAATCGTATCCGCTTAACTGCTGAGGGGTTTTTAATCCCGTGTTTGTACTTTGATGAAGCCATGAGTATTAAAGATTTCATCCAACGTGGAGATATCAAAAATGCGGCTTTGGTTTTAAAGGAAGTGGTGCGTACAAAACCTGAGAAAAACCGCTGGAGTGAAGCAAGTGATGAAGTTTCTACTCGTGCTTTTTATGAGACGGGTGGATGAAATAGATGCTTCACTTAGTTGAACATTTTTACTCCATTCAAGGTGAGGGACGTTATACAGGTGTGCCATCACTCTTCTTTCGATTTGGCGGATGCAATATGCGCTGTGAAGGGTTTGGCTGCGTCCAAACTTCGCAAAATGGAGTCGATATTTTAGGATGTGATACCGTATATGCAGTAAATCGTGAGCATTTTGCATCTAAATGGATTCCCATAACTAAGCCCGAACAACTCTTACATGTAATGGAACTGTATGAACTTCCAGATGGAGTAGATGTTGTGCTCACTGGCGGCGAACCGCTTTTAAATTATGACGATCCGATTTTTGTGGAGTTCATAACGGAACTGATCGAAAATAATCACTGTGTTACTTTTGAAACAAATGCCACAATACATATAGATTTTGATAAATATCCGATCTATAAAAAGTGTGTTTATGCACTTTCAGTAAAGCTTTCAAATTCGGGCGAGAGCTTGTCAAAACGAATCAAACCTGATGCGATTTTTTCCTACGCTCAAAATGCAAAAGAGGCTTTTTTTAAGTTCTCTATTGACGAAGAATCGATCGATCTTGGACTTGATGATGAGATAGATGAGATCATCTCTTACGCGCCACGTTTGCAAGTTTATTGTATGCCTCTTGGCGGAAGTAAAAAAGAGATAGAAAAAAACTGTAAGCCGCTCATTGAGTTTTGCAAAGTCAAAGGCTATACTTACAGCGATAGACTTCATATAAGAATCTGGGATCAAAACCACGGCGTGTAATTTTAAAAGTCCGAAATATGTGACAAACTACCGTAATATAGGCTTTTAAACGACTTATAAAAAATTAAGTTCTCTTCAAAATCAACCATTTTAGACCATTATTTACCACTGTAAGGTGTCATAAAAGGGTCATAAAATCAAAATCATGGCATAATAACTTCAAATAAGCAGAGGAAATTATTATGGCATATAATGGTATAAGTAAAAAAATTATGAATGATGGCTCTGTTAATATCCTCGTTAGATTTAAATATAAAAATATTTCTTACAACAATAAAAACTTCACGAAACTATTTGGTTGCAAAACTGAAAAACAAGCTAATGACAAATTACAAGAAATCAAAGTTGAAATATCAAAAGGTAATAACCCATTTTTAGAAGATCAAACAAAAGAGACTTTGAACGAATTATGGGATGAACGATATGAAAGAAAAGTCCGTAATGGTGAATGGAATGAGATTACAGCTCGTGGCTATAAATACTTTTATAATGCACATATTCGTGAATTGATAGGTTGGAAAAAGATTTCAAAGATTGATTATAATGATTTGGAAAAAGTGGGTGATAAATTAGCCTATCGTCAAGGTGGGTCTAAAAATCAATTTAAGCGTATGATGAATTCATTATTTGACGATTGTATCAAGAAAGGTTTAATCGCAAAAAATATTATCCTTGATTTAAAGACGCATCAAGAGGGTAAAACTAAAAATATAGAACAGATATCAAATGAAGATTTTTTATCTATCGTTCGTAAAATGTATGAAGGAATTCCTTATTTTACAATTCAAAATAATTGGGGCATTAAAACAGAGGAAGAGATAACAGAGTATAGAATGTTTCTGTATATGGTCTTATTGACTGCACATCGTTATGGTGAGATATTGAAATTGAAAAAGGAAAATGTAGTTCTTATTGAAAATAAAATCATATCTCCTAAAACGATTACAAAAACAAAGGAAGACTATCATTTTCCAATCCCTATGGAATGCCGTGAATACATTGAAAGCATAGAAAGTGGTCTATTGTTTCCGACAATTAATAAGAGTGCTATATGGCACGTCTATCAACGATATATTCGTGACTGTGAAATAAATATTTATGAAGGCAAAAAATTATCAATACATGACACAAGAAGACTCATGTTGAGCATAATGATAATGGACTGTGGGATAGATAGTCGGTTGGCTGATAGTTGTTTGAATCATAAACAAAAGGGCGTTATTAAGCATTATCTTCATTTTCAATATAAAGATATAGTGGGTGCGTATGAGAAATATTGGAAAAAGATTAAAGGCGTAGAAGAAGATACGGATGAAGATAAAATTGTTATTGAAGACCTATCCGAAGATTTACAGCAGACAATTAAAAATCTAATCAAGATGGAAAATATGAAGAAGCAAGGATTGTTGTAAAAGCAGTTTATTGTCCTTCTAGTATTCTAAAATCCAAAATCCAACCAACCTGCTAAATTCCTTTCATAATCAAAAATATTTATTAAAATAAACTCATCTTGATAGTAAGGAAATTGGATGAGCTTAGAAAATATGTTTTTGATGTTGGCGATACTGGTGATTATGTTGATTTTTGAAATGGTACGGCTTCGATGTAAAGTGGAGCGTCTTGAAACGATATTGAGAAAAGAGGTCGCTGATGAAGCAAAAAAAGACCTTCTTTAAAGACGAACTACCCCTTTCAATCTTTGTGGGCGTATTAGGGGGTTATACGGCTTCTGTGGCATATCATTATGCAACCGCACCCAATATGTCAAAGACAATAGATTTTGCTATGAGCAGTTTATTTCACCCCTCCGTTGCAATAATTGCCAGCGTTTATGTTTTATGGGACACTTATAGATATATGGGTGGAAAAATGAACTTTGGAGAGAATGGTGATAGTGATATCATCATCGACAGCAACGGCAATAAAATAATCAAACGCTTTGATGCACGGTTGAAAAAGCTACCCGAGAAATTGGAGCTATATACAGTCAATAAAGAGGGTGAGAAGATTTATGACACCCTTTATAAATACGATAAGAAAAACGGAGTAGCTGTATTCAATAATCGAAACAATGTTATTGACTTTGGGAAATACAGCGACCAAAAGGATTTTCAAAATATCAAAGAGTATTTAGGAATAGACGAGAATGATTATTTCACGACACAGCGAAAGACGCATAATTCGGTTGAGCTAACTTTTAAAGACCCGTTTGGGAAAATACCATTTGACCCAAAACTATTGAAGAAGAACCACAATTTGGTGGGCTACACGATTAAAAAAGAATACTATTATATCTCCGATCAAAAACTTTCTCACAGTATTTTTATAGGCACAACCGGTTCAGGTAAAAGCACTCATATCAACGGGAATCTTATTTCAACTTTTTACAATCACGAAAACTACGAGGTTATCTATCTTCTGGATTTAAAAGGCGGGGTTGAATTGATGATTTACGATGGTTTGCTAAACGGTAAAGTAAAGGTTGGAAAGTCTATCAAGGATTTTTGTGTGATGGTTGAAACGGTTTATGCTGAAATGGTGAAACGGGAAGAAGAGTGTATGAGAATGGGATTACGGGCATCGCCAAGAAAACAATGGTATATTCTTTGCGATGAGTTTAATCAATGGATGATTACCTTGAGTGGTGTGAAGGGAAATACACCAATGAAAAAGTATTTTTCGACCATTGAAGAAAAATTGTCAAAAATCATGGTTATAATGAACCCTTTTTTCAAGACCAGTAAATCAAGTTTTTTAATTCCACCTTTTTATGATACCAACGGTAACAGTTTTGCTCCTTTAGGGTCTAAATTATTCATAGCTTGATAGTAAACTTCATTTGGGGTTTTGTAG
>CAISHH010000168.1 GCA_903885085.1 uncultured Campylobacterales bacterium | reverse complement strand
TTAATGTTGGTAACAATGCGGTGGGGTAGTGCCATGGCAATATCGCCAGGGGTTACGTCGATTAAGCTTGGTATAACATAACTTTAGTTCAAAATGCGCCGAAATTAAATAGAACGAATCTAGAAGCTATCGTTTCTCAAGTGCTTACATGTAAGAGAGATATCATCGTTTTTATTGAACTTTCTTTAAAAGGTTATCTTTTACAAGACAAGCTTCTTGAAGATGCATTTCGCGTAGATGAACTAAGCTCGCTTTGTGATGCAAGTAAGACCATAGATATCGTAGTTGGTTCGGCAATAAACATTGATGATGAGTATTTTAACTGTGCCCTTTATTTTAGTAAAGGCGAGCTTTTAAGTATTCATAAAAAAGTGCATTTGCCAAATTATGGGATGTTTGAAGAAGCGAGATATTTTGCAAGTGGCGAGAAATTTGAGACGTTTACTAGCTCCTATGGCGAAGTGGCAATGCTTGTTTGCGAAGATCTTTGGCATCCAAATACCGCGGCAGAACTTTATGCTAAAAAACCAAAAATCGTTTATGTCCTCGCAGCATCTCCAGCGCGTGGATTTGAAGATGATTCACTCGATATTCAAGAACAATGGATGGCCCTTTTAAAATCTCTGGCACTGCATTGCGATACAAAAGTCGTCTTTGTTAATCGTGTCGGGTTTGAAGATGGGCTAGGTTTTTGGGGTGGAAGTTGTGTACTAGATAAAAATGCAAAAATTGTAGAGCAACTCCCGCTCTTTGATATAATAACTAAAGCAGTAGAGGTAAAGATTTGAAATTAGCAATAATGGGCGCAATGCCAGAAGAGATAGCACCGATTTTAGAAAAGATCGGAACGTACAAAACGACTGAATACGCAGGAAACAAGTATTACGAAGCAACGTATAATGGGATAGATTTAGTTATCGCTTATTCTAAAATCGGAAAAGTTTTTTCAACTCTTACTGCGGCGACAATGATAGAACATTTTGGTGCGCAGAAACTACTTTTTAGCGGAGTTGCTGGCGCGATTAGCTCTGAACTCAAAGTCGGCGATTTAATTGTTGCTACAAAACTTTCTCAGCATGATTTAGACATCACAGCTTTTGGACACCCTTTTGGTTATGTTCCAGAGGGAGCTGTTTTTGTAGAATCTGACAAAACGCTTATAGAACTTTCAAAGCAAGTAGCGAGCGAAATGGGCTTACATGTAAAAGAGGGAATCATCGCAACAGGCGATCAGTTTGTTGCAAATGAAGAGCGTAAAAACTGGATAGGAAGCACGTTTGGTGCAGATGCGTTAGAGATGGAAGGTGGAAGCGTTGCAGTTGTTTGTAATGCTCTGCATGTACCATTTTTTATTCTTCGTGCTATCAGTGATGCCGCAGATATGGATGCGAGTTTTAGTTTTGATGCATTTTTAGAAAGCAGCGCAAAGACGAGTGCGGAGTTTGTGATGAAAATGGTTGATAAAATTGGAGAATAAAGTCCAACTTTCTAAAAAAATCATGAGTAAACTAGGCAAAACAAATGCCGAATTTAACCTTATAGAAGAGGGCGATAAGATACTTGTTGGTCTTAGCGGCGGTAAAGATTCTCTAACAATGGTTCACGCTATGAAAGAGCAACAACGCCGTGCTCCATTTAAGTTTGAGTTTTTGGCAGTAACTGTATCTTATGGCATGAATGAAAACTTTGACAAACTCAAAGCGCATTGTACACAGTATGACATTCCACATGTGATCCATGACACAAATATCTATGACTTAGCAGAGGATAAAATCCGTAAAAATTCCTCTTTTTGCAGTTTTTTTTCACGTATGAGACGCGGTTCTCTTTACAGTGCCGCGGAAAAATATGGTTGCAATAAAGTTGCTCTTGGCCATCATCTTGATGACGCGGCAGAGAGTTTTTTTATGAATTTTATCTATAATGGCCAACTCCGAAGTCTCGCTCCAAAATACAAAGCAGAGAATGGTCTTATCGTTATACGTCCTCTTATCCAGCTCCGCGAGCGTCAACTCTCAGCTGCAGCCTTGGAAAATAATATGCCGACAATCGGCGATGAAGCTTGTCCATCCATGCGCTTTGATGTAAAAATGCCTCATGCAAGAGCGGATATGAAAGAGATGCTTTTTGATATGGAGAAAAAATTTCCATCGCTTTTTGTTTCCATGAATGCCGCATTTAAAAATATCTCAAATGAGAGTTTTTTCGAAGTAGATAAATTCAAACTTTAGAGTTTATTTACACACTTTTTTTCTTCATTAAATATAAAAATAACTTATAAACTTAACACATTATTATCACAAGATGAGCATAATATATAAGAATAAAACATTTCTAAAGTTATATTAAGATTTCTTATGTAAAACTGCTATGTTTTATTAGAAAAAATAATTAAGGAGGAAGAAAGATGATCAAAAGAGCATTGAAACTTTCTGTTACTGCTGCATTGCTTTTTGCTACAACAGTAACGTTCGGAGCATATGATAAAAATCCGCCATTTAGTTTAGATAAATTGAAACCTATCACTTATAAGAGTGATGGAACTACAATAAAGGCATATGACCCCACGACGGATTATAGGATATTTGTTAATTATGAACTTGGAATGCATTGTGTTGGTTTTGAGATGAGTTACTGTATAATGAACCCTTTTTTCAAGACCAGTAAATCAAGTTTTTTAATTCCACCTTTTTATGATACCAACGGTAACAGTTTTGCTCCTTTAGGGTCTAAATTATTCATAGCTTGATAGTAAACTTCATTTGGGGTTTTGTAGC
>CAISHH010000167.1 GCA_903885085.1 uncultured Campylobacterales bacterium | reverse complement strand
GCTACAAAACCCCAAATGAAGTTTACTATCAAGCTATGAATAATTTAGACCCTAAAGGAGCAAAACTGTTACCGTTGGTATCATAAAAAGGTGGAATTAAAAAACTTGATTTACTGGTCTTGAAAAAAGGGTTCATTATACTATTTGCGATAGCTTCAGTAAATAAAGAAAAGGTCAGTGCTCTTAAATCTGCCTTTGCTGAAATATATGAGTTTACGCCAAAAGCTCAACAAACTGTTCCTGTACTTAAGATGGATTCAAAGCCTGGAGAAACAAAAAAAGAGGGTACAGATGATAGTATCATCCTTAATGGGCAAAAAAGTATCTTAGAGGGAGGAAGCGGAACTAGCAAGGATAAACAACAGCAAGCTGCCGCCATCGCTCAGGCCGTTTTAAATGTACGCAAGATGATCGAAGATCAAAAAAAAGGTTCAAATATAACGCTTGAAGAATCAGAAAATGGTTTTGTTATAAACCTACCTGCTTCACTTGCTTTTAAAGGTGCCAGTGCCGTTATAGAAAACGAGGATGCAATCCAATTTATTAAAAATATAAGTACAATCGCTAAACAACTGCCCTCAAGTACAGATATTCTAGTAAATGGATATACAGATGATCTCCCTCCCACAGCAGGGTCTCAGTTCAAAGATAATTGGCAATTATCGAGTGCTAGAGCGCTTAGCGTAGTACAAGAATTAATGAAAGATGGTATTAGTGGAGATAAGCTTGGAGCTGTTGGTTATGGACAGTTTAGACCGCTCAATCCAAATAATTCAGAAGATAATCGACAAAAAAATAGACGTGTTACGATCAGCTTTGTGGCTAAACAGGATACAGCTCCTTCGCTTCCTCCAAAAAATATTTTAGATCAGAAAAGTTCAGCTTTAAAACCATAAAAAAGTCAAAGGCAATACAACATGAGTGTACGTTTAGTTAATGCACCTATCTCTATCTCTTTTAGTGAAAACACTCAAGAGAATCGAGATCTTTTTTTAAGAGAATATGACAAAGCAAGTCAAATAGATGAAGACCCGATTACACAGTGGCTTAAAATTGCCAAAGCAAGAGGTGAAACAGTAGATAGCGATGCTGTTGTGGTTAATTTACTTGTAGAACTTCATAGAAAAATAGATAATCTTGAAAAATATATCAAAAATGAAGAATCAAAAAAACTTCCACTCGCTTGGAATGAAGATATCCAAAGTATAGGACATGGACACTTCAAATTAGTAAAACCTACACTAGTAGCCGGAATGGAATACTATGCAAGAATTACGATGCCTGTACATCCAAAGAGAGACATTGCTATCTATTTTAAAGCCATAGACACTTCTCTTGCTAGCATTACAAAAATGCATACACGAGATGAACAAGAATGGAGTATGTACCTCACGGCAAGAGAAAGAATTTTGATCCGAGAAATGAAAGAATCGAAAGAATCGAAATAAAATTCCAAATTGTTTAATAAGCAAATGTATAATTGAGATAAGCATATCTCGATAATATATATTAGGAATTTTAAAATGAAATCAGAAAGCTTTGATCCAAAAATTATTATAGCCTCAGCTTTAATTGGGACGAGTCTATTTGCGAGTACTCCTGTTGTTAGAGAAAATCTTACTCGAGTACAAAATAGTATTTATATAACTAGACAACAAAGATCTATTAAACTCGAAGAACAGCTTTACAACCATCGATTTCAATGTTCTCAAACAGGTATCATAGTTCATTTTTTACCAGATGCTAAAGCTCAGTTGTTTGATGCGGATATCGCTCAAATACTTCAAGGTGATTATCGTATTCAATTCAATAGAGATATTGTCATGAATATCTATAAAAATCCATCAAAAAGTTTTGATTTTCTGCTTCGCGATGTTGCTCTTGAAACTGGGGGATTTAGTGCAAATCTCAATAATACAGAACGTTATTTTCAAAAAGTATAAAACCATAGAAAAAATCCATAGAAAAGTTTAGAAGGTATCCTCTTGAATAATTCCCATCTCTCAAGCATAAAGCAAGTATTAACTCTTCCCGTCATTGTTATTGCTATGGGATATTTTGTAGATATCTACGATCTTATCATCTTTGGTGTTGTTCGAGTTGCCAGTCTTCAAGAACTTGGACTTTCTGGAGACGCTGTCACTTCATGGGGATCTATCATCTTAAATATGCAAATGGGTGGTATGCTTATAGGTGGAATTTTATGGGGTATTCTCGGAGATAAACGAGGTCGACTTTCAGTCTTATTTGCATCTATTATTCTTTATTCATTGGCGAATCTTTTGAATGCTTTTGTCACCAACGTTGAGCAATATGCATTGCTTCGTTTTATTGCTGGTATAGGTTTGGCAGGAGAATTAGGTGCGGGAGTGACTTTAGTAGCGGAGATCCTGCCAAAACATCTTCGCGGTTATGGCATTATGACTATTGCCAGTTTTGGTGTCCTTGGAGTTGTGGCTGCTGATTTGGTAGCAGAACATTTTGCATGGCGTGATGCATATATCTTTGGTGCTATATTAGGTCTTTTTCTTCTTTTACTACGTTTTAGAGTTTCTGAATCGAAAATGTTTGCGCACCATGTAAGCGATGATGTCAAACGTGGAGATTTCTTCGCCCTTTTCACACACAAAAGCCTCTTTATAAAATATATCAAAGCAATTGCAATCGGCATTCCGCTTTGGTATGTTGTAAGTATTTTGGTCATGTTCTCTCCTGAATTTGCAAAAGCATTAGCTATTAGTGGAAAAGTTACTGCAGGACAAGCATTGATGTACTGTTATATAGGTTTGGCAGTGGGTGATCTAGGAAGCGGCTATCTTTCACAAATGATGCAAAGCCGTAAAAAAGCATTTTTTGTTTTTATGCTTCTTTCTTTGGTAAGCGTGTTTTATTATTATACTTTACAAGGTGCTAGTGCAAAACAATTTTATATTGCAATGTTTTTTCTTGGTGTCTTTTGCGGTTACTGGGCTCTTTTTATTACTATGGCGGCAGAACAGTTTGGAACCAACATCCGCGCAACGGTTGCAACGACAGTACCAAACTTTGTCAGAGGTTCTGTTGTGCCCATCACTTCCTCTTTTATTTTCTTAAAAGGAAGTGTCGGAGTTTTAAATGCAGGAGCCATCGTTGGAACTGTTGTATTTACTCTCGCATTGATAGCACTCGTATTGACACACGATACTTTTCATAAAGATTTAGATTATATCGAAGCTTAATAGTTAGACTATACAGCAAGCAATAAGAGCATCTTCATCAATACTATAAACAGCACAAAGACGATGATAGCCATCTGCAATAATAACTTTTCCATTTGTTGTATCACGAACAAGCAATAGTGGAGAAAGAGCTTTTTTATCTTTAATCTTATTGCGATCTTTTTCAACATGTGAATTGCTTACACCAAGAAGTGACAAGCCCGATGCTCTGAAAATATCTTTTGCTTTAAAAGTACGAACAGGCGCTTGTTTAAATAGATTTATGAATCTTTCTACCAACGTTCCGTCGTAAATCAAACTGAGATAAGATTCAGCCGCTGGATAATCATGTTCTTGCGGAGTTTTTTTCCATAGAATCTCTATTGTATCACTCATAATATTTTATACCTTTCCTATTTTGAAATAAAACTAAGACAAAAATAGATTGCTGAACTTAGCAGTGCAGTTACCGGCAAAGTAAATAACCATGATAAAAGTATATTAGTAATGGTACTTTTTTGCACTCCACCCTCCGGATCTGCTACCATAGTTCCTG
>CAISHH010000166.1 GCA_903885085.1 uncultured Campylobacterales bacterium | reverse complement strand
TATATAGTAGTGTATGGAATAATAAAACTACATATGTATGAGTATATTAATATATTTTTAAATCTTGTTGGCTTTCATCTGTTATATCTTTTTATTAAAAATTTCAACACTTTAAAAAATTTAAATATTCTTAATAATCTTCAAATAAGTACTTGGAAATATATGTGGAAATATGTAGTTTCTGCGATACTTTATTTTGTTGCCGTTAGTATGTTTTCTTCTCAAATTTGTACAAGCGATGTTGCTAAAAATACTAAAGATTGTTCTTTTGTTTTTTATCCAAAGTAGCCAACCTATACTGTTGTCACAATCTAGTAATGAACGATTGCTTATCTTTAATTTAGAAGATCAGTGATAGAATCAGACAGGTCATAAAACATGGGAAATATTATTATGAAAAAAATATGTATTGTTTTGGTAATTATTTTTGGAATTAGCAGTTATGCAAGTGATCTTCAAGATGGCATAAATGCCATTAAAGATAAAAAATCTGCTAAAGCACATGAACTTTTTAGCAAAGCATGTGATGCTAATAATGCTAATGGATGTATGGATCTTGGGATTATGTATGACACCGGCAATGGAGTTAAGCAAAATAAAATCAAAGCAGTTCAACTATATACTAAAGCTTGTGATGGTGGAAATGCAAAAGGATGTTTAAACGCTGGTTTGATGTATGGCAATGCTGAAGGGGTAGAAGGTGACTATTCTAAAGCATTTAAACTCCTATCTAAAGCTTGTGAAGGTAAAAATGCAAAAGGATGTTTTTATCTAGGCGGTATGTATTTAGATGGTAAAGGAATTCAAAAAAATGATTTTATGGCAAGTACTCTTTTTTCCAAAGCTTGTGATGGTGGAAATTATATGGGATGTGCCAACCTAGGTAGTATGTATAGTTATGGTTATGGAGTGAAAGAAGATAAACTCAAAGCTATTGAGCTTTATACTAAAGCTTGTAATGGTGGAGAAGTTATAGCCTGTGGTAATTTAGGAACATACTATAATCATGGTTATGGAGTGAAAGAAGATAAACAAAAAGCGATTCAACTATATACTAAAGCTTGTGATGGTGGAAATGCAAAAGGATGTTCTAATCTCGGAGTTCTTTATGAAAAAGGCAACGGCATTAAGCAAAATGAAGTTAAAGCTATTGAACTTTATACTAAAGCTTGTGATAATGATAATGCGTTTGGATGCTATAACCTAGGACGAATTTATTCTAATGGTATAGTGATTAAAGAAAATAAAGATAAAGCAACAGAATTATTTAAAAAATCATGTAATCTAAAACTCGCACAAGGATGTCAAAAATATTCAGAAATAAATAGCTATTGATGGGAGTGTTAGAAATTTCGTGTCACAGAGATTATATATAGCCGATAAAAACAGAAGTTGTTTGAAACGTGTAGACAATGCTTTATATGAAGCAAAAGTCAACCGGAACTGTGTTGTAAAAAAACTCCTTAACTCTCTCGTAAATGATCACAAAAAAGACCATTTACTTCTATCTTAAATTTTTGTCTCTAAACTAGTTATATGACCATGCTCGTCATGGTGGACTGTAACTAATTGACTATTGACACACGCTTCTAATTGAGTCTTGTTCACTTGAAAATAATCTGCATATTCATCAGGCTGATATTGCACATGCTTACTTGAGGACATATGTCTATTTAATCTTGATAATATAAATAATACTATAGGTGTAGCAATAAGCATAAATAGTGCTTTATGAAAAGGTATAACACCAATATTATTGAGAATGACATCCGATATCTCATCTGGATTTGCTTTTAAAGTGAGTATCTTATAAAATACTATAATCAAAGGTTTCCATAGATAAATCCACCCAAGCCAGAGTAAAACGGTTATAAAATCCCAGAACATTCTTTTAGCACGTGGAAGCTCATGACGTTTATTGATAATTAAAGTTTCCATAGATTCTAACCCTTCACTTTTTTTATCTGTTGGTGCGCGCCACGATCTGGACTCACCCATCTAGCTCTTTTTTTCTTTGCAAATAAAACTTTCGGAAGAGCTGTAACAGCCGTAAAAAGATTTAAAAACCAAAATGCGAATGGATACCAAATCATCCAAAAATAGTTTTGACCCATCCCTTTGTCATAATGTCCATCTAACCATTTACTGACATAAAACTGGATTAGACATGCACCTATCAAAATAATACTACTTTCATTTGGTAAAATCGGTGAATCTGTAACCATCAAATATGGAAGATCCATAAATTTATCTAGCACCCAAACCAAGAAGACAACAATCATACTATAAGCCCAAAGCATACTAAGTAACAACTCAGTCATAAGACCCCAAAGGTGAGTCTGCTTCGGTTGAAATAGAACCTTAAAGTTTTTTAGCATCACCTGAACACCACCCATAGCCCAACGTAAACGTTGTTTCCATAGTCCCATCAATGTTTCTGGCATCAAAATCCACACTAATGCACGAGGTTCAAAACGGACATCCCAACCATTACTTTGAAGCTTCCATGTGATGTCAATATCTTCTGTGAGCATATCAGGACTCCAATAGCCTACTTCATGCACAGCTGCTTTTCTAAAACCTGTAATAACACCAGAAACGGTAAATAAACGTCCAAAACTTCTCTGTGCACGTTTAATCATACCAACTATCGAAGAAAACTCTCCAACTTGAATTTTACCAAGTAAGCTAGTGCGATTTCGTATACGAGGGTTCCCTGTAACTGCTGCAACTTGAGGATAACGAATAAAATGCTTCACTATCCAATGTAAACAAAAAGGATCGATCAAGGCATCACCATCGATACCTACCAAATACTCATATTTTGAAACTAAAGCACCAGCTTGAAGTCCTAACGCTTTCCCTTGATTTTCTGCAAGATTGACAACTTTTAATTTAGGATTATTTTGAGCTAAACTTAATAAGATTTCTAATGTATCATCTTTACTTCCATCATTAACCGCGATAACTTCAAATTCAGGATATTGAACATTTAAGGCATATGTAATTGTTTCAATAGCGTTTTGACCTTCGTTATAACATGGGATTAAGATACTTACTCCAGGCCAAGTTTCATTTGCCCGAAGAGGTGGAATGATCTCTTTTAAATAAGGCTTTTCATTTTTAAAATAAAAGAAAATAGCACCTATCATCCATAAAGTTGACATAAATAATGGATAAAAAAAGATATAACTCAGCAATACCTGCCAAACTACATGTAGCCCCACATAAAAAGTTATCATAAAGCTCCCTTATTTATTCGGTATTAAAGTATGTATATAAAGTTTTTTTTGTGCAAAACTTGCTCTAATCGTATCAGCATCAGGATTATTTTTATATAAATTATCCGGATAATATGCAATATGATTCACCCCTAAATCATATAGATGCTTTATTGTACTATTCAATTCTTCAGAAGAGATTGCTTCATCTCCTTTTCTCCAATTTACAGTTTGCAACTCGATAACCGTACGTTCTAAACCACATTTTTGCTCTTTTACATGATCCACTATCTTATCATAAAACTCTTCACTGTTGCTTGCTTGTTCCATATATGGCATTGCCATAATCGCTGTGTAATCGTACATGTTGATCGATTCTGCCAAGCTTTGAGCATACCATTCCTGCGCATCTTTATTTAAAGCAACTTGCGCATATAAATTACGTGCTGTTACCAATCCTGGTTGTTCATTTCTTACAATTTGTGATAACTCCATTGCAAAATCATCCAAATATTTTGTTTTAAGTTTTGTCCATTTTTGAAACTGTTTTTTATCTGCTCTAATTTCAGCCACAGTTGATGACAACCCCCATTTTTTATATTGTTCGTGTGCCATGATACTGTCATCTTCATAATCAGACAAAGTGACATCATCGTGAAATAATATACCATCAATATACGCTGATTTACCCAAATCTTCATAAACCTCTTTTATCACTTTTCTCGCTTTTGCAGAAAATGGAGACAATCTTGGATAACCCATATTAAGGTGAGTAGGATCAACTTGCAAAGTTACCACTGTATCTTTCGCCGCTGGATTATTTTCGGGTAACTGCCAAGCTATCATCGGCATCCAAGCATAGATACGTTTTACCTGTGTACGAGTTCCAATCTGCCAAGCAACACGGTTAAATAGATCCGCTCTTACAGGTAAATTTCTATTTGGAAAATAAACTGCGTCCGCTGCACCATTGGCATCTGGATCAGCAAAAGCTTGAAGATAAATAGTGTTTACACCCAACTTTTTGATGCGTTCAAGCAGATCGCCTAAGTTTTTCTCTGTTTGAGCCGGATCTTTATCGTAGATATAGTCCATATCTATATGTGCCGCTTTCGTTGCACGGTCATCATCGGTGAAATTGGCATTTCTAACCCACATATCTTGATCTAAATCTTTCAGTGTCATTTTGCCATCAACCAAGATACGGCGAAGTCCCCACAATGGTGTTTTACGTGTATTACTGCCATCATCCAATGTTAAACCAACAGGCATACCTAACTCTTCAGCGATATGGCGTACTTCTATATTATAATGCCCATAAGGCCAAACCATCACGCGAGGTTTTTGTCCTGTATATTTTTCTAAAAATGTATTATTTTCCAATAAATCTTTATATATTCGTTTCTTATAACTTTTTTCATCTTCATACTGTTTTTTATCAGTAAGCCATTGACGAGTTGTTACGGCAGGCTCCATATTGCCTTGAGGATTACCGATAATGCCATGATGAAGGCCATAACTATGACTGCCAATTTCTACAAGTCCACTTGCCACCATCTCTTTGATCTCTTTTTGACCCAGAAATTTATTTCTATCAATAATCTGACCACTAAAATCTACTTTATCTTTAGATTTTAACCAGTTACCAACTAGAGCAATTACCGTCGGAATCTTATATTTTTTGATAATCGGATACGCATTTTCATAGACTGATTGATATCCATCATCAAAAGTAACTAATACTGCTTTATTTGGTAATGACTTCCCATGTTGACGATACTTTAAGATGTCATCTACATTGATAAAATGATAACCGTTATCTAGCAACCAACGTATTTGTTCCTCGAAATGTGCAGGACTAACAGTATAAGTTGTATCGAGCGTTTCGCCTTTTTCCGCGATTTCGTGGTAACTAAGGATCGTAAACTCATTCATATTTTGATCACGACTACACATATTTGGCAACTCACGTGCGCTGATATGGCTTCCCATAAGAGAGATCAGCACAAAAAAGAGTGCCAACACAGGTTTCAAACCATTCAATTTATCTAGTTTTATCATTCAATCACTTCTTTACAAAAATTAATAGCTGTTATTATACTTAACATAGCCTTGAAAATCTCTGATGTGCGATTTTTAGATGCTACACAAGTGCTTTATCAATGATATTTTTTAGCTCTTCTCCATCTACTACTTCTTTGGCAATAAGTTCCTTGGCAACAGCTTCAATAGCCGGCCATAATCTTTTTACTTCTTGGAGTGTTTTTTCTTTTGCATTACTCATCCAAACAAGAAGACGCTCTTCGATCTTTTTAGAAAGTATTTTTCTGCCATAAACAGATTCTATCCCTGTGACGTTGATATAACCTAACTCTTCATCCATACCAAAAAGCGCTATGGCTGCATAGGCTTGCATATTGGCAACTTCAAGATCACTGATTGCTCCAGTTTCCATGCCAGACTCGCCAAATTTTTCCATCTTTGCGATGCGTCCTGCAAGTAAAACACAAACATCATTGAAAAGCTCCTCTTTTGAAGTGGCATCGATATAGTCATCGTTATGATAAGAGACAAATCCAAGCGCTTCGCTTCGAGGTGCAACCGTTACCTGCTCAATCTTGATATTTGGTAAAAGTGTAAAAGAAAGTACCGCGTGCCCTGCTTCATGATACGCAGTTTTTGCCATTGAAGTTTCTATATCACGTATCTGTTTATTCTCAAGTTTTGTACCGTATTTGATAATATTTATCTGTTCTAAAAGTATCTCTTCGGTGAGTTCCCTCAACCCTTTTCTTGCGCACTGTAATGATGCTTCTTCCCCTATCCGTTTTAGTTCATTACCACCTAAACCAGAAATATAGCGTACTACCCTTTCAACGTCTATCGTAGCATCATGCGGTTTTTTCAATACTTCTTCTATAAAAAATCTTCTAGCTTCGATATCAAGTTTTGGTACTTCTATACGTATATCTATCCGTCCTGCCTTGTTGAGTTCCTCGGGGATATCTACAATGTCACTAAGCGTAATAATCGTAAAAACCGGAGCTTCAAAAGTTTGACTCAAATTATCCAACTCCTCGATAAGCGGTGTGATATTCATCTTTGAGATCATACCGCCAACAACACCCTGAATATCAATATCTTCTAAGATCACAATCGCTGGTGCTGAAACATATGCTTTTGCATAAGCTTGACGTATCGCAGCTTCATTAAAGAGATCAGCTCCGCTAATTGTGATATAAGGCATATCACTTTCACAGGCAAAAGCACGGGCTAAAAGTTTTTTGCCCATCCCCTGCTGTCCAAACAAAAACATACCTTTTGGCGGCAACATACCAAAATGTTCCAATCTCTGAGGTTCTTTGAGTAATGCCAAAACCTCCAAAAGTTCATTTTTAACTCTTTGCTGTCCAGCTACATCAGTAAACTTCACATCCGATACGTGTAAATTTTCTTCGCTTAATATGGATAGTTTTTCTTTACTGTAATAAGCATTTTTTATCTTACATGTAACGCTCTCATCCTCCGCGCTTAGTTCCCATTCAAGAGTCACTCGATAGTATAATGAACCCTTTTTTCAAGACCAGTAAATCAAGTTTTTTAATTCCACCTTTTTATGATACCAACGGTAACAGTTTTGCTCCTTTAGGGTCTAAATTATTCATAGCTTGATAGT
>CAISHH010000165.1 GCA_903885085.1 uncultured Campylobacterales bacterium | reverse complement strand
GCTACAAAACCCCAAATGAAGTTTACTATCAAGCTATGAATAATTTAGACCCTAAAGGAGCAAAACTGTTACCGTTGGTATCATAAAAAGGTGGAATTAAAAAACTTGATTTACTGGTCTTGAAAAAAGGGTTCATTATATACCCAATTCCACCGAGTATGATCAATATAGGAATCATTATATTGATAACCAAGTCCGTTTTATAGTGCATCAGGTTATCACTAAAGAGGGAAAATCCGGCATTGTTAAATGCGGAGATGGCATGAAAAGTCCCAAACCATACTGCCTTTAAAAAAGACATATCCATCCAAAAACGAAGTGTAAGGACAACCATACCAATGAGTTCTATTAAAAAGATACTTGCAAAGACCACTTTTAAAAATCTTACAAGCCCGTCCATTCCGGGGTAGTTTAAAGATTCTTTGAGGATCAAGCGATCACGATGTCCTAGTTTTTGACGGCGCATAACGGCTAAAAATGTTACCGCCGTCATATATCCAAGACCACCAATCTGAATAAGAACTATGATAACCATCTGTCCAAAAATTGTAAAATCTACGGGCGTGTCTTTGACGATCAAGCCCGTTACACAAACTGCAGATGTAGAAGTAAAAAGTGCGTCTATAAGACTAAGATGTCCATGATGAGAAAATGGCATAAGTAAAAGAAAGGTTCCAAAAACAATAAGCCCAACAAAGCTATAGACGATAACTCGTATCTCAGAAGTATGCAAAAACTTTTCCTAGAAATCAAATATTTATTTCGCGGAATTGTACTCTCAATTTCATAAATAAGATGTTATTTCTTTATATATGTTGGTATAAGCTCTTTAATACGCTGATATATCTTCTCAAAATCGGTCGAATAAACTCTTGTATTTGCGATGGAAGTGATGAAGTTTGTATCTTTGTGCCAGCGTGGAACGATGTGCAAATGAATATGTTCAGCGATGCCAGCTCCACCGCTCTCACCGAGATTCATCCCAATGTTAACGCCATGCGCTTTAAATCCCTCTTTTAAAAGGCGGACAGATTTTTGTGCCAAATCGCTTACATGTAACCAAGTTTCGCTTGGCAACTCTTCGAGCTTATCTGTATGTAAATGAGGAATAATCATAAAATGTCCGGGAGTGTATGGATACTTATTCATAACCATAAAACAGTGTTCATCACGATAAAGTACATGTAAGTCGCCATCGTCAGCTTCATGTGAACTGATATGACAAAACACACAACCCTCGACATGCTTGCCGCTTACGTACTCGCTACGCCAAGGCGCATATAAAATATCTTTCAAAAGAACTCCTTATTTTTTTTCATGCAACTCTCACTTGTCCGTTCATAAGCATAGGAAGAAGAAAATCTCTTAGCTGGGTTAGGTGTTAATTTTGTTTTTGATTTGTTATTATTGTTTTTATAGCAGATAAAATTTGTGAAGCTTTAGCGATTCCCAAACCATGAATAGATGTAAGTTTTTCTAAACTTAACTTTTCAAAATCATCTAAATCAGCGATTGTTTTCATCTAATCCTAATTTCTCTTATATAAAATTCGGTGCATCATTAGCAAAGAGAATAATATCCCCTGCTCTTGTTTGTTCGCCTAGAACTTCTGTCAGTTTTGTTTTATCTTTGAGGATTATTTTATTGTGTACTGTCAAATTTTTATCAAAAAGTTCAGAGTTCAGTGCGCTTGTAACGATGGCGATATCAAAGACTTTATTGACCGCTTCTATAAACTGTAAGTTCAGCTCATCACTACTTTCAACTAAACCCGGAGTTATGATCACTTTTCTTCCATTATGAAGAGAACACAGACGCACACCCTCAAGCATTCCATCAATGTTTCCGTTATATCCATCATCCAAGATGATCTTTCCACCTGCATCGATGCGTTGTAATCTATGCTCGACAGGTTTGAGATTTGCGACTGCTTTCGTAATCTCTTCATCAGAAAGACCAAGATGCTTTGCAACCATAACTGCAGCTTCGATATTCATAGTCTGAAACTCACCTAAGATGATAGTGTGAAGTTTTAGCTCTTCATCTACGTTTACATGCGAAGTGCCCTGTGGGTGTAAAGTAAATGAAGTTCCCTCGAGGTTTGCTTCTATATCTTTGATATTATCTCCAAAAAAAGTCACTTTATCGTGCGGTTCATCTGTCACGGAAGTGTGGATAAAAGCTTTTTCTAAACGTGGAGATTTCATGATCTGTAGTTTGGTCGCGATGATATTTTGTAGGTTTTTAAAATACTCTAAATGCTGTAATCCCACTTTTGCTACAACCACAGTCTGAGGCTCTAAAAACTCAGTGATGATACGGATATCATCCATCTCTCTCGCACCCGCTTCACAAACATACACCTCAGTACCAGCAGGCAATGATTCGTTAACATCTCTGATGATCCCGCCGATGGTATTAACACTTCTTGGTGTTGCGTAGACTTTGTATTTTGTAGCCAAAATGCTTGCAACAAAGTTTTTGATACTTGTCTTGCCATAACTTCCAGTGATACATACGATTTGAAGATTTTCCATGGACTGAAGATGTTTTTTTGCCTCTTTTTTATACGTTGCAAAAAGAAATTTTTCTACCAAAGTAGAACCAATGTAAGCCACGACTAAAGGTAAAAGCACACCGTAAACTTCGCATCCTTGTTTAATCAAACATAGAGCATCGCTAAAAAGAGTCACTGAAACTAAAAGGATCAGAAATCTTTTTACTCTCCATGTCAGTACAAGTTGTTTATCGAGCTTTTTGTTCCAAAGAAAGAGTGCTGGAAGTACCACAAGGTAAAAGAAAATAACAAAATATTTTCCTGTTGTGTAATACGCAATAAAGGGAATAAGAAAATAAACAACATGCCACCATCGTTTGTGATGGTTGAGTACAACTCTTTGGATCTTGTAATCATACCATTGAAGGTTTGTGATGAGATACCAGCCGAGGGTTGTAACGAAAAGTACGTTTGTGAGAAAGAGAGTTAAAGCCATATAATCCAAATTAGTGCTCCAGTTTTTTTAGAAATGTTTCTTCGATAAGCTGAGAAATAGCTTTTGCGTGTTTCATAAAGAAATAGTGATCTCCATCATATGGCACAAATTTTGAGCCTTGCATCAAAGTTGCAATCTTTTCTCCGCAATAAAGAGGCGTTGCTGTGTCATTTTTACCCCAGCAGATAAGTGCTTTGGACTTAGAATCTGCAAACTGTTGGCTAAAATCTTCATTGATAACTCCCTTAAATGTTTCATACATGTAAGTGTTGAGCGTCTTGGCATCTTCTGCCACAAAAAACTTTCTAACATTGGCAAAGCCAAATCTTTTAAGTGCTTTAAACAGAGCTATTTTTATTTTTACTTTGAAAGATTTTTCAGTATAAATACCGGCGCTTGAAAGTAAAACAAGAGTTTCTGGTTCAAGTAAAAGTGCCACTTTCCCGCCAAAGGAGTGACCAACAATAATATTTTTACTTGCATTTATATCAACCATTAAAAGTTCGATCAAACGCGCATAATCAGCCGTTGTAAGAATGGTGTTACATGTAGAGTTTCCAAATCCTGGAAGATCGATGTAAATATGGCGAAACTTCTCCATATATGGGCTAAATGACTGTTTCATCAGATTTTTATTTGAGCCCCAGCCGTGAAGGATGATAATATCAATCTTCGCTTCTGGGTTTAGTATCTCATAACTGATATCAAAAGTGTGTCTATTGTATTGAATAGATTTAACTGCCACTTATTTGCCCTTAGCACTTGAAATGGAATGAATATATTGGTAATCTACGCTTGCTCTTTTTCTATTTGGCAAAGAGGTTAAAAGTCTGCTTATCGTATGTGAAAAGTCGGCAAAAAGATAGTTTGCCATCGATCCTGGAATCGGGTTGATTTCATTCAAATAAACCTCGCCATCTACGACAAAAAAGTCACAGCGGATAAGTGCACCCTCAAAAAGATTTGTATAGATTTTTGCAAATGTGTTTTGAAGATCACTCACAAGTTTGTCATCAATCTCAGCTGAAGAAACAGTTGCAGAACGTGAAAAATCCATATATTTTTTCTCAAAATCCAAGAACTCATTTTTTTGAGGCTCTTCGACGATAGAAAAATTGATCTCGCCATCCATTATACATCCAGCTAGGTTATACTCTTTAACACCGTTGATAAAAGGTTCAATTAATACATTTTCATCAAACTCAAAAGCCACATCAAGTGCGTAATCAAGTTCACTTTCGTTTTTAACAATACTCACGCCAATACTGCTTCCAAGACGTGCAGGTTTGATGATAACTGGATATTCTAAACCTATTTTTCTTTCATCATTTTTGTTCATTGTTTCATAGGCAACACTCTTTACATGTAGGGCATCGCAAAGGTATTTTGTATAACGTTTATCAAAGCTAAACACACAAGCATCAGTGCGTGGCCCGATAAAAGGGATATGATAAAAATCTAAAAGTGAAGCGATAATCCCATCTTCGCCATCAGCGCCGTGGATAAGATTTAAAACAGTTGTGCCAACTACTTCGCTTGAAAAAAGTGATTTCTTTTCAAATCCGCCTTTTATGAGAGAGAGTTTAGGCATCTTTTTGTGCTCCCCTTTTGAGAAAGTCACAGCCCTCATCTTAGAAGCGTCGATCTGGTAAAAAGTATGATCTTGATCACAAAAAATAAACTCTAGTTTAAAGCCACGTAATTTCTCTTTTACTGTAATAGCACTAACGATACTGATCTCATGTTCAAAACTTGCCCCGCCAAATAATATTGCTAATTTCACTCTATTCCTTTATATTTTTTGTAATTTTTTTAATGCTTCTCGCACAAGAGGTGCGGTCTCTTCACTGACACAACTGCTTAACACTTTTAGTATCTGATCTTTCTTAAATCCTAGACTTTCCAATGCTAATGTCGCATCACTGATGGCAGTCGAATCCGCGGCAGAATCATTTGAGATCAGAATTGTATCAAAACCGCTGAGTTCTACCAAGATACGCCCTGCATTTTTTGGACCGATCCCCGGAACTTTTTTGAGTCCGTTGATATCGCCGTTATTGATAATAGTTGCAAACGCTGATGGCGTAAAAGTCGAACAGATAGCCATAGCGACCTTTGGCCCTACTCCGTTGATCTTGATAAGACGTTCAAAAAGCACTTTTTCAGATTTTTCCATAAACCCATACAAAAGCTGGGCATCTTCACGAATGACATGAGAAGTAAAAAGTTTCACTCTCTCTTTTTGCAAGGCTGAGTAGCTCTGCAGTGAGATAAACACTTCATAAATCAAACCGTTGACGTTTACATGCACGACACTCGGATCTTTATATTCAATAACGCCTTCAACTCCGACTATCATTCTTTTACCGCCTTTATCAGATACTCATCATCTTCTGTTTTTATAAGAGCAAAAATTTTATCCAATGAGCCCTCACGAGGAGAATAGACAACATCCATTGGTGGATCTATCAGTTTAAAACGTATCTCATTGTAGCCGACCCATTTATCTCTATTTATCACTCTTGCATTATAGATATCCTCTTGCACTGTATGGATAGCCAGATTTATTTTTTCTCGATGCTCTTTTTTTTCACTCTCTTCACTCACAAGATCAGCTAGATTTTGTTGCAGTTTTTGATACTGCTGAAACGATTTTACGAAAGCAGCAGGCATTGCAATATTATTTTTTTTATAATGCATAAGCTTTTTTTTCACTTCAACAAAACTGCTTTCATTATTTTTTAGAACAGTCGTATATTTTTCTATCTCTTTTTTCAAAAATTTTATTCTCTCATTAAGCACTGCAAGTTCTTGCTCTTTATCATCAACATTTTCATTCATGGATTCAATTGCAAGAGGATCGATAATAAATTTATTTTCACTGCCCTGCATCTTTTTGATCTCTATGAGATGGCTGGCTGTGATGTTTACATGAGAACCCAAAAGATCGATAGTCACATCTTTTGCCTTAACATTTCCACCAATTACTTGAGCTATATTTACAACATTTCCAACAACACTTCCTTGTTCAAGCCTTGTGATATGCACATTCATTCCTCGTGCTTCACCTTTATGGATATTAATGGAAAGCTCATCCGCTTCGACGTAAGAGCTTTTATGTGTTTGCCCATCGATATTAGCTTTTTTCGCATGGACTCTGGCATGAGGCCCAATATTGCCATCAATGTCAATCTCACTTACTTCTACATCCATGCCAATACCAACGGCGTCTTTAAAGATATCATTCTCTTTAACTTTTAAAGTTACATCCGCATCAAGCTTTGTTTCTATAGAGCCTGTTGATTTAAAACTGATCTCTTTGAGGTCAAGTTCATCACGGATATCATAAATCTCATTTTCAAAGACAATATAACCATTTTCTATCGCTTTATACAGCACACTCTCTGGAGTATCGATTACAGCTATTTTCTCACTTACTTTAAAAGTCGGTTCATTTGAAAGAATAGGTTCTTTCGCTGCAAGAAATTCACCTCTGCAGTTACGTCCAGAACTCCCTTTTTTTGGTTTGATATATTCGATAAGAAGCTCATCTTTGATGACACTAATGACATAATTTCTGTTAGAATAATCAACTTTATGGGCATCTTCTTTCTCACCTTTTTTTTGAAAGTGCAATATAATTTCATCATTAATCGTCGGTTCTGGTTCAACACCTTCTGCGACGATGAGAATCTCATTTTTATCAAATTTGAGTCCCTTGTCTACAATCATTCTCGCATTAAGCTTCGACGTAACATCACCTAGCATCTCATCAAAAAGTCCGACCAAAAGATTTGCACGGATCTTTTTTTTGTTCACAAGTTCTAAAAAATCTTCGGTAAAAGTTTCAACAAATGGTGCGCTCGAGCCCTGTTTAATTGTTAAAAAAACTTTGCACATTGTTGCATTTACACCTATAGAAAATGCTAGTCTATCATATGCTGGTCTTGGCTTTTTTGTAAAAACTTCTATCTCATATGTCTGTTTAATCTCAAAGTCAGGATTCAGGAGCAGATCGTTATGGCTAAGCTCTTTTAATTTGGTTGATGTGATCTCATTAAACAACTCATTATTCGAAGAAGATTTTTTACGGGTTAATGTCTGCATCTCTAAGATATTAAAATCTAAAGTTGCGAGATCAACTCTGTTAGAAGATGCAATATTGGTAAGTTCTTTTGTAACATTATCCGTTTTGACCACAATGGGACGGATAGTTTTTTGCTTAGTATCATTCTCATTATTGGAACCAAAAAATGCCATAATCTTCTCTCTTTGTATTTAAGGAGTTCTATTTTAGTATCATCTTTGTTAAACTATTGTAAAATTCACAAAAAATTAAAGAATACTATGTTTAAAGCAATTTTTACCAACGGTTTCGGGATACTTTTTTCAAGGGTTCTCGGTTTCGTGCGAGATCTTTTAACCGCTTCAATTTTGGGAGCCAATATCTACAGCGACATTTTTTTCATAGCTTTCAAGCTTCCAAATCTTTTTCGCCGTATCTTTGCCGAGGGTGCATTTACTCAAGTGTTTTTGCCCTCGTTTACCCGTTCTACGAAAAAAAGCCTTTTTTCTGTGCATATTTTTGTAATTTTTCTCTCTATCATTTTGCTTCTTTCATTTTTGGTGACCATTTTTTCGAGTTTTGCCACAAAAATGCTGGCTGTAGGTTTTGATGAAAAAACCATTGCTATCGCCGCTCCTTATGTAGCAATCAATTTTTACTATTTACCGCTTATCTTTGCCGTCACATTTTTTAGTACACTCTTGCAATACAAACACTATTTTGGCGTTACAGCATTTTCCACAGGACTTTTAAATATCACTCTTATTGCCGCACTTTATCTTTCAAAAGGGTCATCTCAAAGTATTATAGTTTATTATCTCAGCTGGGGCGTGATCGCAGGTGGAGTGCTTCAACTTCTTGTGCATATCTGGGCGATTCATCGACTCGGATTTTCAAAAATGCTTCTTGGCGGACTTAAGTATTTTAAAAGAAAATCCTTACATGTAAAGCAAGAAACCAAGCTGTTTCGTAAACAATTCATCCCTGCTGTTTGGGGAAATTCTGGTGCACAGTTTTCATCCTTTTTAGATACTTGGCTTGCATCATTTTTAGTAAGTGGGTCGATCAGTTATCTTTACTATGCAAACCGTATTTTTCAGCTTCCGCTCGCACTTTTTGCTATTGCAACATCCATCGCTATTTTTCCTCGAATTTCGAGATTATTAAAAAATGATGATGAAAAAAGAGCACATGAATATATGCGAAAAGCTTTTTGGTTTTTAGCGTATATCCTAACGTTTAGTACCCTTTTTGGCTGGGTTCTTGCAGATGAGATTATCAAAACACTTTTTCAGCGTGGCGCATTTACTAGCCAAGATGCTGCGACCACCTCTATGGTACTCAAGATGTATATGATTGGTTTGCTGCCATTTGGTTTAACTAAACTCTTTTCTCTGTGGTTGTATGCCAAACAACAACAGATGAAAGCCGCAAAAATCACAACCTTTTCTCTCACGGCAGATATTATATTTTCTGTCACTTTTGTTTCATATTTGGGTGTTGTCGGACTTGCGCTTGGAACAACTATCAGCGGAATCGTAAGTTTTATTTTGACGCTTCGAGTTTTTGGAGCGAAACCGTTTTTAAATATTTTTCTGACAAAACATGCTCTGTATTTACTTGGTGGATCCGTTGTTTTGACTATTTTATTGTTGCTACTTAAGGAGTTTATACATGTACATTTTTGATAGTGTTCAAAAGATAAAAAGGGAGTTTGTCTCTCTTAAAAAAAATGAAGTTTCTCTGTATGTCTGTGGCCCTACAGTTTATGATGACGCGCATCTCGGACACGCAAAAAGTGCCCTTGTATTTGACCTTCTTTCTCGTGTTTTAAGAGCTGAGGGTTACAACGTCAAATACGCAAGAAATATTACAGATATTGATGATAAAATCATCAAAAAAGCAACTGAGCTTGGCGTGAGTATCAAAGAGATCACAGACAAATATACAGAGGCGTATCACGCAGATATGGCGCATCTTGGTATTCAAAGACCAGACATCGAGCCAAAAGCCACCGAATCACTAGACGCGATGTTTCTTATGATACAAAATCTCCTAAATCGTGGGCACGCTTATCAGATAAGTAACGGTGACATCTATTTTGACACTGCAAGCGACGCTGAGTATCTCAGCATCTCTCACAGAGTTCAAAACGAAGATGAAAAACAAAACAGGGTTTTAAACTCAAATGAGAAAAAAAACAGCGCGGATTTTGCTCTTTGGAAAACTATAGCTGATGGAGATATAAGTTTTGATTCTCCTTTTGGAAAAGGTCGTCCAGGATGGCACTTGGAGTGTTCTGCGATGATAGAAAAACACCTTACATGTAAGGATACAAAATACGCCATAGATATTCACGGCGGCGGAGCTGACTTGCTCTTTCCTCACCATGAAAACGAAGCGGCACAAACACGATGTTCTACAAACCATGAGATCGCGGCGTATTGGATGCATAATGGTTTTGTAAACATTGACGGCGAAAAGATGAGCAAAAGTCTTGGAAACAGTTTTTTCATCAAAGATGCACTTAAAGTTTATGATGGCGAAGTGTTAAGATTTTATCTGCTTTCAACTCACTATAGAAGTAATTTTAACTTCAATGAAGAGGATCTATTAGCTTCAAAAAAACGTCTTGATAAACTCTATCGCTTAAAAAAACGTCTCTTTGGTTTGGAAGTTCACTCTGATATGCAAACAGCTTTTAAAACAAAACTGCTTGACGCACTTAAAGATGATTTGAATGTTTCTACAGCACTTTCAGTGATCGATGAGATGATCTCTTTGGTCAATGAAACGCTAGATTCTGCGGGTAAACACAAAGAGCTTAAACGCGAAGCTATGATCGATATGGCTTACATCGAAGAACTTTTAGGTTTTGGTTTAGAAAATCCGTTTGAGTATTTTCAAACAGGTGTCGATAAAGAGACAAAAGTGAAGATTAAAGAGCTTATAGAAGAAAGAAATGAAGCTAAAAAAGCAAAAGATTTTGCAACTTCTGATAGTTTAAGAGATCAGATTTTAAGCTATGGCATAACAATCATGGACACTCCACAAGGCACATTTTGGGAAAGGGTTTAAAAACGACACCTTACCATGTAAGGGATAGTTTACCTTTCTTTTTGTATAATGACAGACTTTTAAACATGATGGGTGACTAATAAAATGATAGATTACGATAATTTGAAGCAATGGCTTTTTAAGCTTGATCCTGAGAACGCACACCATCTCGCTGAGTTTTGTTTAAGAACCCCAAACATCTGTCCTAACATTTTTAACGGCTTTTTAAACGATCATTTTATCACAAGTCCAGTTTTACAACAAAAACTTTTTGGAGTTGATTTTTTAAATCCGATAGGTCTTGGTGCTGGATTTGATAAAAATGCAACTATGATCCGTGGAGTTCAAATACTCGGATTTGGATATACCGAGATAGGAACCATCACGCCAAGAGCTCAAGGCGGCAATCCTAAACCGAGAATGTTTCGTCACATAGATGAAGAAACACTTCAAAATGCGATGGGTTTTAACAATGAAGGTCTTTTAAAAGTACAGAAAAGACTTCAAAAAAGATACCCTTTTTCTACGCCTATCGGTGTCAATATCGGAAAAAATAAAACAACATCTGAAAAAGATGCGCTGAGTGATTACACAAAACTTATTCGTGGACTTCATGAGCTTGGAGATTATATCGTTATCAATATTTCCTCTCCAAATACTCCAGGACTTCGTGATTTGCAAAATGAAGAGTTTATAACTGCACTTTTTTATGAAGCAAAAGAGATTACAGAGAAGCCTATACTTCTTAAAATCGCGCCTGATATGAGCACTCAGCAAGCAGTTGACCTTACATCTCTTGCTGTTAAAAAAGGTGCTGATGGGATTATTGCTACTAACACGACTATTGATTATTCATTAGTTCCTCATCCTGAAAAAATAGGCGGACTCAGTGGAGCTGTTTTAAAACAAAAAAGTTTTGAGATCTTTGATGCCATTGCAGGGGAACTTTATGGCAAAACTACCCTTATCTCTGTTGGCGGAATCGATTCTGCACATGAAGCATATAAACGTATCAAAGCGGGTGCATCTTTAGTACAGATATATACAGGTCTGGTTTTTGGTGGTCCTGATATGATACGAGATATCAATCTTGAACTTATCGATCTTATCCAAGAAGATGGTTACACAAATATCACCCAAGCTATCGGTGCAAATCGAAGATGAAAACAATAGCGGCGATCATTACAGTTTTACTCATCACTATGGGTATCGGTTATGTTTTGAAAAATAATAAAAAAACAGAAATAAAAGAGAGTACAGTGAATCAAAAAAATAAAATATCATCACTCCCCGGATATGAAACTTTAACATTAGAAAATGGCTTACAGATAGTTGTCATCCCAATGCATAATAACTCGAATGTCATCTCAACTGATATTTTTTATAAAGTTGGAAGTAGAAATGAAGTAATGGGTAAAACAGGTATCGCTCATATGCTTGAGCACATGAACTTCAAATCTACAAAAAACCTTACAGCTGGCGAGTTTGATAAAGAGGTTAAAAGTATTGGCGGTCTCAACAACGCATCGACTGGATTTGATTATACACATTACTATATAAAATCAAGTACTCAAAATCTTGATAAATCGCTCTCTCTTTTTGCAGAACTGATGAAAAATCTCAACCTCAAAGATGATGAGTTCCAACCAGAACGTAAAGTCGTAGCAGAAGAGAGACGTTGGAGAACTGACAACTCACCTATGGGTTATCTTTATTTTAAACTCTTTAATAATACTTATGTTTACCATCCTTACCATTGGACACCGATCGGTTTTATGAACGATATTCAGACATGGACACTCAAAGATATTCAAGAGTTTCATAAGACTTATTATCAACCAAAAAATGCTATTCTCATCGTCACTGGTGATGTAGATCCTAAAGAGGTTTTCAAAAGTGCTCAAAAAGAGTTTGAACTTATCAAAAATGAACTTCCTATTCCTGATGTAAAGTTTATTGAACCTGAGCAAGATGGACCGAAGAGAGTTACTATTTATAAAGAAAGTGAAGTTGAAATGGTCGCTATCGCATTTCATATACCAAATTTTCAAAATCCCGATCAGGTAAAACTCTCAGCAATCAGCGGACTTTTAAGCGATGGAAAAAGCAGTAGACTTTATAGTGATCTTGTAGATAAAAAACATCTAGTCAATCAAATCTTTGCGTACAATATGGAAAACAAAGATCCAGGAATATTCCTTTTCTTGGCTTCATGTAATCCAGGTGTAAAAGCTGAAGATGTTGAAAATGAGATCAAAGCACAGATTGCACTTCTTGTAAACTCACAAGTTTCACAAGCCGAGCTTGATAAAGTAAAAATCAATACAAAATCTGAATTTATCTATTCACTAGAGAGCTCAACATCTGTTGCAGATCTTTTTGGAAGTTATCTTGCACGTGGAGATATAGCGCCTTTAGAGCATTATGAAGAGTCTATCAACAAGTTAACGCTTGAAGATATCCAAACAGCAGCAAAAAAATATTTTGATTTTTCAAAATCAACAACTGTTATTTTGAGAAAAAAACCTAAAGAGGACAAATAGTATGAAACTAGTCACCGGTTCAACAACCGCACTTATCACTCCATTTAAAAATGGCAAACTTGATGAGAGCTCTTATGCAAAATTGATACAACGTCAAATCGACAACGGCATTGAGGCAGTTTGTCCTGTTGGAACTACGGGAGAGAGTGCTACTCTTACTCATGATGAAGACAGAAGATGTATGGAGATTGCCGTAGAAGTCTGTCGTGGTACAAATGCCAAAGTCCTCGCAGGTGCTGGAAGTAACGCAACAGCTGAAGCGATACAAACAGCAAAAATGGCGCAAGAGTGCGGCGTAGATGCTATCTTTTCAGTTGCTCCTTACTATGTCAAACCTTCTCAAGAAGGACTTTATCAACACTATAAAGCTATAGCAGAGTCAGTGCCTGATATGCCATTTATGCTTTACAATGTTCCAGGACGTACGGGTGTAGATATCTTAGCAGATACAGTGATAAGACTTTTTGATGATGTGCCAAATATTTATGGGATTAAAGAAGCAACCGGAAGTATCGAAAGAACGATAGAACTCCTTTCACGCAGACCTGATCTTAAAGTTTTCAGTGGTGATGATGCTATAGACTACCCTATTTTAGCAAACGGTGGAGCGGGTATCACTTCTGTGACAAGTAACTTACTTCCAGATCTCAAAAGCGAACTTGTTAGACTCGCACTCGGTGGTGACTATGCAGGTGCAAAGGCGATTAATGATATGCTTTACCCTATCAACAAAGTGCTCTTTATAGAATCAAATCCAATCATGATAAAAGCAGCTATGTATGTAGCAGGACTCATCGATACACTTGAATATAGACTGCCTCTTGTTCCTCCAAGTGCTGAGAATTTGAAAAAACTAGAAGCTGTTATGAAAAACTATACGATTAAAGGATTGTAATGATGAATGGAAAGACTCTATTTATAAGTGGTGGAACTCGTGGAATTGGTAAGGCTATTGTTTATGCTTTTGCAGAAAAAGGATGTAACGTTGCTTTTACTTATGCATCAAGTGCAGATACTGCAAATGAGATCGTTGCAGATGTTGAAGCAAAATATGGTATTAAAGCGAGAGCATATCTGCTTAATATTTTAGAGCCTGATACATATAAAGATGTTTATACACTTTTTGATGCTGATTTTGACCGTCTTGACTTTTTTATCTCAAATGCTATCATCTCTGGCCGTGCGGTTGTCGGTGGATTTGGTCCATTTATGCGTCTCAAACCAAAAGGTTTAAACAATATCTATATTGCTACAGTTGATGCTTTTGTTGTTGGCGCGCAAGAAGCGGCAAAACGTATGGAAAAAGTGGGTGGTGGAAGCATCATCAGTATGAGTTCTACTGGAAACTTGGTTTATACTCCAAACTATGCAGGTCATGGAACAAATAAAGCTGCAGTAGAAGCAATGGTACGTTACGCAGCAGCTGAACTTGGTGAAAAAGGGATCCGTGTTAATGCAGTCAGTGGTGGTCCAATCGATACAGACGCATTAAAAGCATTTCCAAATTATGAAGAAGTGAAAGAGGAAGTAGTAAGACGTTCACCACTTAGCAGAATGGGTGAAGCTGAGGATCTCAGCGGTGCATGTATGTTTTTATGTTCAGACGCATCTTCATGGATGACAGGTCAAACTATCGTTATCGATGGTGGAACAACTTTCCAATAAAAAACAAAAGGCTACCAGCCTCTTGTAATAGCGTGACAATGTGTACAACTGTGAATAACACCAGAGTAAGCATCTGCAGCATTTACAGTGCTGTTTTCATCAATAAAATCTTTCATTTTAATTAGATACATATTTAAATTTTTTGCACTTATATAAGCGATCGTTGCATATTTTTTCTTTTCCGAAGGTAAAATAGCTTCAGCACATTTTGCATCTTGAAAGATACTGTTTGCTTGTTGAATCTTTGTAATACCACTTAAAATTGATTCCTTTTTATTATATAAAAATCCATCTTGTATAAGAATCATTCCATCTCTCATATTTTTCATATTTAAAGGAATATCCTCGCTTGCATGGACTCCAATAGCACTCAATAAGATTAAACTTATCAATAGTTTTTTCATATAGTATCCTCGATTTTTATAATTTCGACATCCTATCAAACTTTCATTAAAAGAAACATTGATTTAAAAAAATCAAGTCCAAATAAGTAAGAAAAGGCTAGAATGCGTGATTAAAACAGACAAGGACTTTTTTGTTAAATCTACCAAATCTTTTAGCCTCTTTGCGAATTTTAATCGCTCCGATTATGTTTTGGGTTATTTTAAATCCTGCAATTTTTACAGATAATGGATTTGATATCAGTTGGAACTATTACGCAGCTGCTTTGCTCTTTGTTCTCGCTTCTGTGACAGACTTTTTTGACGGTTATATTGCTAGAGAATGGAACCAATCCACGATCCTAGGTGCCATCATCGATCCTCTTGCCGATAAGATGCTTACAATCGCGGCATTTTTAGGGCTTATGATGATAGGCGAAGCTTCTGTTTGGGCTATCTATATTATCATCATTCGTGAGCTTTTTATCACCGCTCTTCGCACAGTTGCCGTGAGTGAAAACATCAGCGTCAAGGCATCATTTGCAGGAAAAGTAAAAACTGTTTCTCAGATGATCGCTATCGGTTTTATGTTGATGCATTGGCCATTTGCAATACCGCTTTTATGGTTAGCGGTAGCACTTACAATCTACTCAGGCGGGGAATATGTTTGGAGTTTTAGATCTGCTATATTAAAAGGAAATAACTCATGAGTTGGTTAGTCGCATTACTCGTTTTATCAGTATTGATATTTTTTCACGAACTGGGCCATTACAGTGTCGCCAAATTTTTCGGCGTTTATATCGAAGTATTTAGCATCGGTTTTGGCAAGAAAATTGCCTCGTTTCGTATGTTCAATACCCAGTGGCAGATTGCCATGTTTCCTCTTGGCGGTTATGTCAAAATGAAGGGTCAAGATGATTCTGATCCTACACAAACGAGCCAAGACAAAGATAGTTATAACTCAAAAACACCACTTCAAAGAATCCTTATACTTCTAGCCGGCCCTGCTGCAAACTTTGTTTTGGCTTTTGTTTTATATATCTTTATCGCTCTTGGTTCTCCAGGGATTTTATCTCCTGTTCTTGGAGGAATTGCACCCTCTTCTGCTGCTTCACTTGCAGGACTCGAATCAAACGATACCATTACAGCTATCAATGGTGTATCTATCACAACATGGAAAGAGATGTCCGATATCATCGCCGCAAACAAAGGTGAAACGCTTGATTTGACGCTTCTAAGAGCAAATCAAAGCTTACATATAAGCCTCACTCCAAAGCTTACAAAAACAAAAAGTATGTTCAACGAAGATATCTACAAACCGATGATTGGTGTCGGTAGTGCGGGTGTGACACATAAACTAAGCCTCTCTCCAGTTGAAGTTTTTGGCTATGCGACTGAGCAGACAATCTTTGCTTCTACAATGATTTTTCAAGGGGTAGAAAAACTCATAATGGGCGATGTCCCTGCCAAAGAGATGGGTGGAGTTATCTCCATTGTAAAGATCACCTCTGATGCAACGGCGCAAGGCTGGATGGCGGTGCTCTTTTTTGCCGCTCTGATCTCTGTAAACTTGGGTGTTTTAAACCTCTTCCCTATTCCCGCACTTGATGGCGGACATATCATGTTTAACCTTTATGAGCTTATCGTCAGACGCGCACCAAGCGAAGCGATGCTTGTTCGCCTTACTGTCGCTGGCTGGGTCGTACTCTTTGGACTTATGGGACTTGGACTTTACAACGATATTAACAGATTGATAGAGGGCTAAAAATGACACAATTACAATACAAACTCCATATAGATTCCATCATCGAAAGAGTGGAAAAAGCAAGACT
>CAISHH010000164.1 GCA_903885085.1 uncultured Campylobacterales bacterium | reverse complement strand
TGCGTATAGCGTTCAAACCGGCCAGTAAACGCGGAGCATATCCGGCCACTTTTAAAGAGATATTTTCTGTAACACAATTCTAGCACAAGGTGGCCGGATGTCGTTCTCAATATTTTGTATTTTTTATCACAGAATAGATTTTTCTCATTGAATCACCTTCAAGTTCCACTCTGTGTGAAGAGTAAACAATTCTGTCTAAAATGGCATCCGCAATAGTATTATTATTGAGATAACTATACCATTCACTAACAGAGAGTTGTGAAGTGATAATCGTAGAATTTATATTGGTTCTATCTTCAATAATCTCAAACAGATTTGTAGCGTCATCTTCAACCATTGGCGATACGCCAAAGTCATCAAGTATTAAAAGCTGAAACCTAGAATACTTGTTTAGCAAAGTTGTGTATGTACCTGCTATTCTTGCAATTTTTATCTCTTCAAGTAAAGATGGTGTTCTGACATAGTAAACTCTAAATCCATCATAGATAGCACGATTAGCGAGTGCTTGGGCCAGATTACTTTTACCTGTGCCAGTTTTACCTGTAATAATGACATTTTGATTAGATCGTATAAAATTTAACTGTGCTAATGACTGAATCTGAGCCTTATCGATTTTTCTATCTGGCTTATAATCAATAGCATCAATAGAAGCCTGCTTGTCTTTGATTTTTGAGAGTCGATGATTCATTGTGATACGTTTATTTTTTAAAAAAATATCTTGTGCATCAAGAAGCTGATAGAGCCTCTCTTCGAAACTCATGTGCGAGTAAGCTACATCTTCGCTTTGTCTTTGGTAGGCTTCTTTGAAGCCTTGATAGCCTAATTGATCGATCTTTTTACTGAGTTGTGAGTGGGTCATATGTATCTCCGTTATTTTTATTTGTATGCGTTTGGACCGCGAAGGTTTTTATGCGTATTAAAAAGTGATGGTGTTTCATAAACAGGGTTATTGGCGCTTTTTTGAAGATAGAGTTTTTTGTCTAAAATTGATGTAATGGATTTAACTTTGAGAATCCGTTTTTGTGCAGCATACATCAGTGCTAATTCCAGTTCGATATCTCCATATTTTTTTGCAAGTGAAAGCACTGCTACTATTTGACGATAAGCGTTTGCTTTATGCTCTACCGCTTCAAACGCATCTTCTACAAATAAAGAGCTGTACTCACCAATGTTCTTAGCCCATGCGCGAAGTCTATCTGGGTTCATTTTATTGTCTATATATTGATGTTCACGAGGCATATGCTCATGTAAGGTAGAAGTTTGTCCAATCACCCTTAGTCTTGGATGTGTTGCAATCAAATCATTTTTGAAATATATTCTGACATGATGTGTAGAATATCTTACTTCGACTTCCTCTTTGAGATATTTGTACGGAACAGAGTAATTGCACTTTTTGAGGGAGATGTGATAATCCATATTCACTTTTGCAACTTTAAATTGTTCATAGATGTAACGATTGGCTGGAAGTGGTTTTAGTTCTGGAGAATCAAGTTCTTCAAATAAATTTGAGCGACTTTTACCGAGATGTTTCATAATTTTATTGTTGTATTTATCAAGTATAGTTGCTACTTTTTCATTTGCTTCTTCTACACTAAATATTTTTAGATGTCTAAAATGAGCTAGAATATAGCGCTGTATACCTTGAACACCTTGCTCCGCTTTTGGTTTATCTTTTGGCTTACGGGGACGAGCCGGTTCGACTCTCATATTGAAATGACGAGAGAGTGCAGCGTAACTTTCATTGATAACAAGTCCATGTTGCTTGTCATTGAAGATGATGGCTGATTTTAGGTTGTCAGGTACGACGACTCTGGGCGTTCCTCCAAAAAACTCATAAGCTAACACATGGGAGAGTATAAAATCCTCCTGTGTTTGAGAATGGGTTACATGTACAAAAGTGTATCCGCTTGCACCAAGGACGGCTACAAACACTTGTGCTTTGTCAATCTCTCCAGTCTTTTGATTATGGATAGGGATGGTTACTCCACTATAATCCACAAATAGCTTTTCTCCTGCGACATGTATCTGTCGCATAGATGGACTGAGTTTTTGTACATATCTTTTGTAATAGACCCTATATTGGGTATATTCATACGCATCATTACCATACTCAGCTTTATAGGCTTCCCATAAAAACATCAGAGTTACTTTAGTTTTATCTTTTTTTGATTGTTTGAGTTCTTGATGAATGTAGCTGTAATCTGGCATCTGCTTGAAGGGCTTTATGGTGGAGCTGATAAGCTCTCCAAAAAGTTTTAATCGAAGTACATCATCGTTTATGCTGTTTAACGAATCGATGGTAATATCTGAATCATTGCATCGTTTGATATAATCTTGAATTGTTGTTCTAGCTACTCCCGTAGCGCCTTGTATCTTTCTGGAAGAGAGATTTGCAAGTAGATGCAATCTCAATACTTCTCTAACTTGTTTCATAGATAAAATCCTCATTCTATACCTTATGCATTAGATACACAAAGTGTAGATAAATTTAGAAAATATCTCTTAACCCATCGTCCATTCTTAAATAGAAATAAAATCGCGCTCACTACTCAAAAGTGGCCGAATCATCTCCGTCACACTGGCCGGATATTGAGCGTTTTTAGTGGCCGGATTCAAAACGCGATGAGTGGCCGGTTTGGTGCATTTTTTGTAGTTTGGATAGTTTCGCCTCTTTTTGTTTGTCGTATCGCTTTATATCAAGCGTATCATTTGTTTTTAGCTCTTTGGCTGTTTTGTAGTAAGTAGTATTTATGAATTTAAAAGGCTCTCTTTTTTCACAAAGCTTTTTTATAATCCTATTTGGTACTTTCACAAAATCGAAACAAATATCTATCCGCTTGATTTCACACTCCATAAACTCTAAGAAGTGAGACTTTAAAAAGTCGTTTAATAGCTTTGATTTATCGTCATAACCTTGAAGCCCTGCTATGTCTAAAGTTTGCTTTGTAGGGCTTCTATTGTAGCGTTTGAGTGCAACAGTCAAACCCGTTGAGGTATGGAGTATTTTCGCCTCTAAAATGCTTTTTGTGAGCGACTTTTTAAAAGTATCTCTCCATAACTTTGGTTCAAATATTCCCACGCTTTTGGCTGTGACTATGATATAATTTTCACTATCAAACGACTGTGAAAAATCCTCACTTCTTAAGCTTATAGAGTCAATTTTTCCGATTGACTTCATAAGCTTTTGAGAGTTTTATATCTTTACTCTCAACAACCTTTAAAAGCCTTTCTCTCAAAGCTTCAACACGCTTGATACTCTCATCACTTTTGATGATTGCATAAGTATCGCTCTCATTTTTAGTTCTGTAAGTAAGAAGTGTATTCGCTTGTAGTTCACTTCTTATGATTCCGATGTGATTACTCGGACGTGTTACGTTCAAGCTTGAAACTAAACTGATTGTATCAACTGCATTGATTACAGTGATACCGCTCGGATATTTCACACTAGTCTCTTTAAACTTTAAGAGTTCATCTAATATCTTGAGAGTGTCGAGATTTGCATCTTCTAAGCTCCACTCTTTAGCTCTTGATTTATTGTAGATAATCTTTGAGGGTTTGCCGTTGATGATTGTATAGTCTGATTGTTTCATACTACCACCTCATCAAATACAAAGGAGATTGCTACCTGTGCCGATTCATCACGTTTGAGTAGTGTTTCGTGAATAGACTCTAAATCTACCATATCAAGGCTATTGAGCATCTCCAGCACCTTGAAAGACACTTCATAGGTGTGTAAATCCTCTATGCCCTCATCTTGCATCAGAGCATCACATAACCACGCTTTTAATTCCTTGGGGCTTTCGTTTGTACTTCTCAAACCGTTATAAAAATCTTCCACCGTGTGGGCTACTATGTGCTTGATACGTTTTTGAAGCTTCATAGCAACCACCTCACGCCGTTTTGATATTAGATTCAGTCAAGTATCTAACAATCTCTTGAAGCGGATATACAACTGTGCCGTTTTTGGATTTACTATCAAGCTTTTTGTAACCTGCACCGATTCCCTGCTCTCGCATTCTGTAAAGAGTCGCTAAAGAAACATTGAATATTTTTGCCGTGACGTTTTGTTTTACTACCGCCCCATATTGAGGCAACATTAAGCTAAAAAGCTCTTTTTGTTCATCCGTTAATAATTTTGTACTCATAGATTTTTCCTTATGGATTAAATTATGAGACTGCACTCTCTAAACAAACAAGTCATCACGTGTTGTGCAGAACTTGCAAATTCTTGATTTGTTATGACGGAAGTTTACTATTAGAGATTTTTTTGCTTGTGTGAAAAGGGAGATAAAAAAACTCCCTAATTATGCAAGTGTTTTGAGTGGATTATTTGTATCGAGAACGCCTATGATATACAGAGAGTTATCTATAAATGCTACTTTATAGAGAGGGTTTTCAGGTAGGGTGGTGTAATATCTTATTTGCTTTGGCTCTTCTTTTAATATGTGTTCCATAACCTCATTACATAAATTGAGTGCTTCATATTCGGGATAGTGGGTATCAAAATAATCATACAATCCTTGCATTGCTATTTTGATAATATCGCTTCTTGTATCGGTGTTATATTTGAAGGCAAAAAAAAGATTTATATTTTTATGACTCATCGGATCGGCAACATTGTATTGAATTAATAAATTTCTGATTTCTTCTAATGTTTTGGAAGTTTTTTTATTTTTTGAATAATGCATCATTCCATATTGATAAAAACAATATAACATTGATAAAGAGGTATTGAGTTGTTTAGGCAATGGCTCTTCAATCTCTTCAATGGTTACAAAATCATTTGGGATGAGTTCAAGTTGATTGTCTATTATTTGAGTGAAGCGAAACTGAAGATTTCTTTTATCAGCTACATATTTTTCAAGAAATTTAAAACTCTTGAGTGCATCTTTTAAGTCTTGCAAATAGGATTGATGAGGTTTTGTATAGTGAGTTTCCTTTAGATGATACAAAATAGACTCTATTTGATTGAAAACATTTGCACTCGCTATTTCATTCAGGTTCACCAACTTTTTTAGTGTAACAAGCTCTAAGTCACAATGCACCTTGCTTGATTGCTTGGAGTCAATCCATTCTTGATAAACAGTTGTTATCTTCATCTATAAAGCCCCTGTATCGCATCTTTACCATTCTCGGGGCTTAACTTTGCGTATCTGAAAGTTTGTTCTATCTTTGCGTGATTCATTAGCTCTTTGATCGTGTAGATAGGTACGCCATTGATTGCAAGATGAGAGGCGAACGTGTGCCTAAAGGTATGTATCACGGCTCTATTCTTTGCGTCTTTTACGTCAAGCCCTTTGTTAAATAATTTATCTAATAACGGCTTGATTCTGTGCTGTATTTGTCGCTGTGTAAGTTTCGTTTCGTGTGCATCTTCAAAGCTCACTACATAATCATTGATCTTGAGTGATTGCAAGTATTCTTTTATTGACTCTAAAAAATCTTTTTGCAAGTAGCCCGTATAGGTGCTTTTTGTTTTGAGGTTCTTTAGCGTAACCGTTCCACTCGCTAAATTAATATCTTTTTTTTGTATGTGTAAGATTGTCTCGAAGCGTCCACCCGTTTGGAGTGATAAATCTATAAAAAGACTCACCAAAAAATTATCTTTCATAACCTCTTTGAGGTGTTTAATTTCAGCAAGTGATAAATATCGCTGTCTATCATTATCCACTTTGTAGCTTTTTACTGCGATACAAGGATTGACTATCTCTAAGTCGTGCTTCTTGATACTGTGATTATATATCGTGCTTATAAGCTCTTTGATACTCTTTAGTGTTTGATTCGATTTGCCTGTGGTTTCAATCTCTTTGAGTAGGTCTTCTATATTATTTTTATTTATGTTTTGAATATCTTTATTTCCGATAATATCTTTAATGTGGATATTGTAACGGCTCATTCTGTTTGGAGTGCTATTCATATCTTTAAAATATGTTTGGGCTAAATCGTCAAAGGTAACTATCTCTTTTTTTTTCTTAGTAGCTATTACGGTTATATCTTCACCGTGTTGCATTTTTGATAACTGCTCGGCTCTAAGATTAAAAGCGTTTATCTCTCTTATGCCGTCTGAATATTTACCGACCTTTACCCACTTCTTTTTTTTATTGTCGTTTATATCGTTATAGGTAAAATAAAAGACTTTATCACCATCTTCTAAAGTGTTGTAATAAACGCCTGTTTTCTTAGTCTTTATCATTGCAAAAAAGCCTCTTTATATTTATACCTCATTTATACCTAAAGAGGGTAGAAATGGATTTAACTTGATTAAACTTGTTTATTATTATACAATGTTAAAATCCCTAAGTAAAGGGGTTTGAATGAAGTTTTTATCTACTTTAAGAAACTTTAAAAATAGCTATGATGAGACGTTATGAATCACGCCTGTAGTAATTAGTCCCTTTGGGGACTTTTTGCTCAACCTCTGTCAATTTCCTGCATCAATCATTTAATCTGATATAATTTTAATAACACCCAAGTAAACCATTTAAAGGTACTCCTATTTTTTTAATTAATACACCCATATCTGAGCAGTTTAGCTCATTTTATACAAAAAACAAGTTTGAAGATTTTGAGACTGCGATCGAATATTTCACCGTATTTGGTGGCTCAGAGATAAAAATCGATGCTACAAAACCACTTGATGAACTCATAATTTCTCATATACTTACTAATTATAATTTTTTACATAAGCAGGTCTCACAGCTTGTTGATGTCGAAAAAGTACCACTTTTGAGCGCTCTCGCTCTTGGCGATGGGCGTATCCACTCTGCATTTAAACGCGCGCGAGCTTCAGATGCCAATGCAAGCGAGATTGCACAAGAGCTCATGGACACAAATGTCGTGCAACTTATAAAATCAAGAAAACTTTTTACAAGTTGGGTAGATGATGAGAGAGTCAGCGACAAACTACTTTTCACGACTCCATTTTTGAGATTTTGGTTTGCTTTTGTCGCACCTATCTTTAAAGGGATCAAAGAGGGCAACTATGCTGAGTTCAATACACGCTATGAAAATAAGATCGTAGAGTTTAGAGAAGCTGTATTTAAAGAACTTTCTTATGCGCTCATCGCTAAAAGTTTTGAAGAGGATAAGATCGTTGAGATCGCTGGATATTGGGATAGAGATGTTGAAATGGATATCTATGCAAAAACCGCTTCTGGGAAAAATATACTCGGTACATGTAAGTATTCAAATGCCAAAGTGAAAAAGAGTGAGATCGTAAAACTTCAAGAACTAAGTGCAAAAGCAAAGATCAAAGCTGATATTTTTGTTCTTGTTGCAAAGAGTGGATTTTCAACAGAAGTAAGAGCTCTCAAAGGCGAAGATCTTAAACTTTTCAGTTTGAAAAATTTTAAGAATTTGCTATAACGACTCTGTTTCTTCCAAATTCTTTAGCAGTGTAGAGCGCGGAATCAGATTCTTTTATTAAAGTGTTAACATCTTGAGCGCCGTTATAGCAAGTGATACCAAAGCTTGCCGTGAGCTGATGGAGGTTATTTGAAAAATCATGTTCGGCGATTTTTTTTCTTAAATGCTCCGCCACTTTGAAAAGAGCATCGATTTCGGTTTGAGGGCAAATGATCATAAATTCCTCTCCACCCCAGCGTCCCGCACTGTCAGTATCACGGATATTTTCTTGTATGATGTTGGCAAACTGTTTTAAAACATCATCTCCAATTTGGTGTCCATAGATATCGTTCACATCTTTAAAATGGTCGATATCAAGCATAATTACTCCAAAAACAGTATCATATCTTTTTGCAAGTTTATACTGAAAGTCTAGTATTGCATCAATTTTCATTCTATTGTTTAGACCCGTTAGTACGTCCGTTCTTGATAATTTCTCAAGTTTTTTATTGTACTTTGAAAGTTCATGATATCTGTAAAAGTAGATCAATGAAAGAACAAGAACAAAGAGAGAAATTTTATACAAAACTGAATAGTTAACTTCTTTTGTTTCCTCTACAGAGATCCAATTATTAAAAACACTTTGTTTCTCTTTTTCAGAGATACTGTGTACTAATTTTTGAAATATATCATGCAAAATCGGCTCATCGTTTCTTGTACCTATAGCAAGAGCAACATCTTCATTGAGCCTTGAAGAGACTTTTAATATTCCTGTATAATCATGTTGGATAATATAAGCTATACCTACTAGATTATCAATATATCCGTAAAGCTCCCCATTTTCAACTTTTGTAAGACCTTCATGAATGTTTTTAACTTCTACAATTTGCATATTTGGATATTTGCTATGGAGAATTTCAGCGATTGAATATCCTTGTACAACACCAATTTTTTTGTCTTTAAGTGTATAAAAATTTTCTGTATAGGGCTTGTCTATTTTTGTCGCAACCACCAACGGAAGCTTGATATATGGATCTGTAAAATCCATATATTTTAATCTTAAGGGAGTTGCTGATGCAAGGGTGAAGATATCACATTTTCTATTTTGTGCAGCTTCGAGACTCTCTTGCCAGCTTTTTGTAGGATAAAGTTCCATAGAGATATTGGAATTTTTTCTCAAAATATTGAAATAATCAGCCGCAATGCCTACATGTTTATTATCTTTAATTGCTTCAAAAGGCATCCACGAGGGATCCGTACAAAGCTTGAGTGTTCCTTTGGACTTTAAATATTTTATCTCAGTCTTTGAAAGGTCGGTATTGTAGTTGATATCGTTGTAGATAAAATCATCAAAATCGAGGCTAGCATCATTTGCGACAAGTCCCATCTCTATAAAATCTTCAGCCATAATACGCACACGTCTTTTATCGATACTTCCGATTTTAAACAGTGTAGGATTCATCATTTTTTGAATTTGCATTGCTTCAAACTCAAGTGCGCCACGTGATTTGTGTTGTGTATTGTATTTTTTTAAGATAAGCTCTATGATCTCTTCTTTATGCGTAAGCGCATATTCCCATCCTTTGATACTTGCTTCTCTAAAATTTTTCACTCTCTGGGGATGATTGATGAGTTCATCTTTAGATGTAAAAAGATTGACATCATAAAACTCAGTTCCATAACTTGAGGGGTTAATGACGTTATATTTTGCACCTGCTTTATCAATGTCATAAAGCTCATTTGTACTAAAAGCAACCATGGCATCGACTTTTTTATTGACAAAATCATTGACGTTAAACGAGGGCAGTACATTTGTAAAACTATTCATGTCCATACCAAAATCTTTAAACATCATCAAAAAAGCGGTGCTTTTAAGAGAATCTTGCACACCCATAATTTTTTTGCCCTTAAGATCACTTGGAAGCTGGATCTCTGGCTGTGTTACAAGAATAAGAGGTGAATGTTTGAAAAAATTTGCTAAAAAAACTATCGGCTTGCCATGCAGGTAATCAACAATAAGATCAGCATAAGTGATGCCATAAGTAGATTTTTTACTGATAACATCATCTATAATACTCATCCCATTTGTATACTCTTTGAAGGAGACATTAAGACCGACATCTTTATAAAATCCCTTCTCTTTTGCAGCATAAAATCCCGCATATTCAAACTGGTTTTTCCACTGAAACTGGAGAGAAACATCTTGAAGTTTATTTGCGCCCTGAAGGGAGGAAAATAGAACCAATATATAGAAAATATTTATAAATCGCAACATCCTACGATTTTATCAGAAGAATTATTAAACTTTTCTGCCAAGCAAGTTATGTTACAATTGCAGTAATTTCAACATAGGATTTTTGATGCAATTTTCTGCTCCATTAAAAAGTAATTCAAAGCGTATTATGCTTTTAGGCTCGGGTGAATTAGGCAAAGAAGTGGCGATAGAAGCACAGCGTTTAGGACTTGAAGTGATCGCCGTAGACAGATACCAAAATGCTCCAGCACATCATGTGGCACATAGAAGTTATGTGGTAAATATGCAAGACAGAGAAGCAGTGCTAGAGATCATCAGACGTGAGAAGCCTGACTATATTTTGCCTGAGATCGAAGCTATCAGCATAGAGGCTCTTTTTGATGCAGAAAATGAGGGGTTTAATGTCATCCCAAATGCAGACGCAGTCAATAAAACAATGAACAGAAAAAATATTCGCCGTTTTGCAGCAGAAGAGCTTGGTCTAAAAACTGGTCCTTACGCTTTTGTCAGTACGCTAGAGGGCTTAAAAGAGGAAGCTTCTAAACTTGGATTTCCTTGTGTTATCAAACCTGTTATGAGTAGTTCAGGACATGGACAAAGTGTGGCAAGAACTGCGGGTGACATAGAAAAATCTTGGGAGATAGCAAAAGAAGCGCGCGGCGATGCGAGCGAATTGATCGTTGAAGCGTTTGTTGATTTTGATTACGAAATCACGATGCTTACCGTTCGCAATGGCAAAGAAACAGTCTTTTGTGAAGCCATAGGTCACGAACAACGCGATGGTGACTATGTATTTTCATGGCAGCCGATGCGTATGAGCGAAGTTGCTAAAAAAAATGCGCAGGAGATTGCGAAAAAGATCACAGATGGTCTTGGTGGTCGTGGACTTTTTGGTGTTGAGATGTTTGTAAAAGGTGATGAAGTTTATTTCAGCGAAGTAAGCCCTCGTCCTCATGATACAGGAATGGTCACACTTATCACTCAAAGCCAAAGCGAGTTTGCACTTCACCTTCGCGCAGTTCTCGGGCTTCCTCTTGGATTTACATTTTACGGAGACGGCGCATCTGCGGCGTTTAAATCTGACAAACACTCATATGCTCCACTCGTGGATGTAGATGAATCACTTTTTACTAACAACTCGTTTGTAAGAGTGTTTTCAAAACCGGAATCCCATAAAGGCAGACGTATGGCTGTTGCCCTTGTTTTTGATGAAGTAGATGCCGCACTCAAACAAGCTCGTGATATTATCAGTAACATCAAGGATGCATAAGTTATGAGAATTGTTTTACTCGATACCATCACTTTTGGCGATACTGATTTAAGTGGTTTTAATGCACTTGGAGAGGTGATCGCTTACCAAAAAACTTCACCCCAAGAGCTTGACGAACGGATTGCTAACGTAGAAGTTATAGTTACAAACAAGGTTGTTATCTCCGTAGAGTCGATGAGTAAAGCAAAAGATTTAAAGCTCATCTGTGTAGCAGCAACAGGCACAAATAATGTTGATTTGGTAGCGGCAAATGAGCGTGGAATTGCTGTAAAAAATGTTGTCGGTTACTCAACTGAGTCTGTCGTACAACACACTTTTGCGATGCTTTTTTATCTGATAGAGCATATGAAGTATTATGATGGCGCAGTTAAAGATGGTTTTTGGAGTAGAAGCGGCGTTTTTACAGATATCTCAAATCCGTTCTTTGAGATAAGCGGAAAAAAATGGGGCATCATCGGGCTTGGAAATATCGGCAAAAAAGTGGCTGTGTTGGCAAAAGCTTTTGGATGTGAAGTAAGTTATTTTTCAACAAGCGGGAAAAATAGTGATACAGATTTTACAAGCATCTCTCTCCAACTGCTGTTAGAAGAGAGCGACATTATTAGTATTCATGCACCTCTTAACGAAACGACAAACAACCTTTTAGATTATGAACAACTGCTTACATGTAAGCCTAATGCAGTCATTTTAAACCTTGGTCGAGGCGGTATTATCAACGAAGAAGCTGTGGCAAAGATTATCGACGAAAAAGATCTCTTTTTTGGACTAGATGTTCTTACAAAAGAGCCTATAGATAATCATCATCCACTTTTAAGTGTAAGAAATCGAAACAAACTTCTTATCACTCCGCACATCGCTTGGACATCCAAAGAAGCGCGCGATACTTTGATAGCAAAGACCATAGAGAACATCCGTTCACTTTGATTGCACTCTCCCTTTTTCTCTCAGCTTTTTTGGCTGCGACCATCCTTCCTTTTTCTTCTGAAGTCGCACTCTTTGCGGCTGTGGAAGCTGGACTGGATAAACATACAGCTCTTCTTGTTGCTTCAGTTGGAAATATCTTAGCGATTATATTTAACTACTATCTTGGCTACTTTTTGTATGAAAAGACAAAAGAGAAACTTTTGAAAAATAAAACAACCAAATCGGCCTTACATGTAGGACATAATTACGGCTATTGGGCGCTTCTTTTGTCGTGGCTTCCCCTCATCGGTGATCCACTTACTTTAGTCGCGGGAATGGTGAGACTGAACTTCTTTTACTTTTTAGTAATCGCAGCAACGCTCAGAGTCGCTCGGTATATTGTAGTCTTATATTTTACATAAAGAGACAATTTTATAAACTGCCGCTTCATATCAAACAATACCAAAAAAACCGTTACGTCCTTGGTGTTTGACTTTGTACATTGCTTTATCCGCATTTTGCATCAACTCTTTACTATTTTTAGCATCTTGTGGATAAATTGAAATTCCTACACTTGCCGATATGGTAACCATTTCACCGTTGAGATCAAAGGGTTGAGAAAGGGTTTCAACAATTGCTATTGCAACTCTTTTGGCATTATGAGCTGACTCAAGTTGAGGAAGAATCGCAGTAAACTCATCTCCACTTATTCTCGCTACTGTATCTGATTCTCGTACAACAGCACTGATACGTTGAGCCACATTGATTAAAAGAAGATCTCCAACTCCATGTCCCATTGTGTCATTAACAGATTTGAAAAAATCAAGATCAATAAAAAGAAGTGCAAGAGAAAGGTCTGTGCGATGACTCATCTTAATCTCATATTCCAATCTATCATTGAAAAGTTGTCTATTTGGCAGTTGGGTTAGTAAGTCATAATTTGCCTGCTTCCAAATAATCTCATCCGCTTGTTTCCTTTGGGTGACATCAGAAAAGAGAGCTACATGCATTTTTTTAGAGCCATCTTCATTATAAACGACTTTAATGGAGAGCCATTCTGCATATTCTTCCCCATCTTTACGTTTATTCCATAGTTCTCCATTCCAAAATCCCATTGTATTGAGTTGATGCCACATCTGTTTATAAAATGCTGCATTCTGTTTTCCGGATTTAAGTATTTTAGGCGTTTGACCAATTACCTCATCTCGTGAGTAGCCAGTCAGTGTACAAAAAGCAGGGTTTACAGTTACAAAATTATTATCAGCATCAGTCACAACAATAGCTTCATTAGCAGAATCAAATATTGTTGCTGAGATCTGAAGTTTATCTACATATTTTCGTATTGCTACGTGTGAAAGTCTGAGATCAAGATGTACTGTTACACTGTCAGCGAGTGTTTTGATAGCATCCAACTGCTCTACTTGAAGTTCACGGGCCACGGTATCGATGACACATAAAGTACCCAAGTGGTATCCGTTGGAAGTAATAAGTGGAACACCTGCATAAAAACGGATTTCAGGACCCTCTGTAACTAATGGATTATCAAAAAAACGTTCATCTTTAAGAGCATCTGGTATAACAAAAGTATCATCCTGTAAGATCGTATGGGCACAAAAGGCAATATCACGCGGGGTTTCTTTTACGTTAACACCTACTATGGACTTAAACCATTGACGGTCAGAATCAATTAGGCTGATTGCTGCAATAGGAGTTTTGCATATATAGCTTGCCAGTTGTACCATGTTATCAAAAACCGCTTCAGGCTCAGAGTCTAAAATATTGTATTCTTTTAGCTTTGCTAAACGCTCTTGCTCATTTTGTGGAAGTGGTGCTATTTTCATTTTTTTATTCCTTATCACACATTTTCTATATTTCTTGTTTTGGTTCACTGATGTAATACCCTTGTGAGTATTTTATACCTATTTTTTGTACAACATCAAGAACTTCGGCTGAATGAACAAATTCTGCGATCACTTCACAACCCAGTGCTTGTGCCAAGTGAACTATAGTTTTACAGATATTGAGATTATTTTTGTTAGTATGAATATCTTTTATGAATGAACCATCAATCTTGATATAGTCTACATTCATTTTCTGCAGTCTGAAAAAATTTGATTTTTCACTTCCAAAATCATCAAGAGCAATTTTAAATCCATGGGATTTAAGTTCTAAAAGCTGCTCTATGGCTGCTTCATTTTCCTGTGCGGAGATATTTTCTAGGATCTCTAAAGTAACTCTATGAGGTGCAATATTATATTTTTTTGATAGATTTGTGAGTAAAGTTAGGAGATATCTAGCTTTTAAATCTTCTTCGGAGATATTGACTGTAAAATCATAAGGTTTGTTTTGAAAGTATTTAAATGACTTCATGAGTATTATTTGGGTTATTTTAGGTAAAAGTCCAACGAGTCTGGCTGGTTCTATAAAGTGAAATGGCGAGATAACATTACCATTTTCAATCAATCGTGCTAGAGCCTCATATTTGACGATTTTATTTGTTTCATTATTCAAAATAGGCTGAAAGAAAGGGAGAATTGCGTCGTTTGTTAGAGCATCTTTTACTTTTAACATCCACTCGAGATTAGCTCTTTGTTTTTGTAGAAAAACGGAATCAGCACTATAAGTCATAAATTTGTTTGCACCACTTTGACGAGCTTCTTTCATAGCGGCATGCGCTCTGACCAAAGGGGTTTCAGTAAAATTTTCATCACTTTTTGAGGTGATTCCTATCGTACATGAGAGAATGATTGAATAATCTTCAATCTCAAACTTATGATTTTGTAACGCTTTTATGATCTCAATAGCCAAGATCTCTTTATCTTGTGAAGAGTTTTGGTCTATTAAAATGACAAACTCATCACTTGAGAGTCTAAATAAAGTGTTCCTATCGATTAAAAAATTGTGCAAAAAACTTACAAATAATTTGAGTATCTCGTCGCCAATCGTATATCCATATGTTGAATTGACAAAATCCAGATTATTAATATTTATGAGCAACAATGCTGAAAAATCATTTTTAAGCAGAACTTCATCCAGTTTTTGTCGGCTGTAGCATCCTGTGAGTTTGTCATGAGAGTAAAGATGTTCCAGTTCCAATGTTGCAGCTGTTTGTGTCAGTAGAATATTCAGTACCTTTTCGCGTGTATTATCGAAAAAACCTCTTATGAAGTTATTTTCCATATAGATCAATCCAATTAATGTCTCTTTTAAAAAGATCGGCGCACAGATCACTGAGGCGATCTTTCTCTCTATAATGATCTGGTCCATAGTAAATCGTGAATCGTTGATGGCATCATCGATTATAAGAACCTTGTTATCAGAGAGGGTCTGCTTTATGACCGATTTTGGAATTACGTTTGATGTATTCAAAGATTGATGCTCAATAATGATTTTTGGATCGCTGTTGATATTAAACAATCCCTCAAGGAAGAAAATATTGTTCTCTTTTAAGATAATACCACCGATTTGTATTCCAAAACTTTGAGCGATAATAGAGGTGAATTTTTTTATCAGTTCCGATCGATCAATCTTTCCTGAGATAAGTTCTGTTGCTTTTAAGATCGTATCTTCATCAAAAATGTTTAGATCACCCGTATTTTGTGTGACTATAGTAGGATTGACCTGTATTTGTGCTTCACGATGTAGCAGTTCGCTTTGTGTGTTGAAAAGGAGCTTTGTTTTTCCGATTGCTTTGAGATTATAAAATATGTTATAAGCCTCTTGCAAATACATTTTAGCAATACGCCAATTATTTTTTGATTTCCAACAGATCCCGATAAGCTCTAATGTAAGTGCTTTAAAGATCGTAGTGAAACCTTCATCCTGCAAATGGAGTGCTTTTTCAAAATTATCGAATGCTGCATCAAAAGAGGAACGAGAATAAGCATTCAATCCTTTTATAATGAGATATTTAGCTAGAAAATTTTCAGGACATAGCTCTGACCAGAGTTTAAAACGGTGTTCAAATTCCTGTAAAAGATCAATATCTGTCTGTTGCATTGAATCTGTCGTTCGCTTAAAAAGAGACAATGCATAGTAAAATACCCATTCGCTCTCTAAAATATTGCCTTTAATATTAGGGAGATATTCTTTCGCTTTTTGAGCATGTTCAACAGCTTCATCATAATATTCATGGATATAACAGATTTGAAGTTTGTATATATAGTAATATGCAAGCATTGTTTTATAATTTATCTTAGTGAAATTCTCTACAACTTTTTGTTCATCAAATTCAGGCAAACTCAATGAGTTTAATCCTAATGTATTACCGCGTAAACATTTAATGACATTGATAAATAGATATTGGACTCCTAAGATGGATGGTTCGTTTAAATCGATAAGAAAATCAAGATAACTTGATGTTTTTTCTTCTAAAATATCTAAAGGAGTACTCAATAAAAATTCACGCGTAAATATATGATTAACACAATATGAAGCATAAGTAAAATCTCCATTTTCTATACCAGACATATAAGCTTTATAAAGAATACTGAGAGTTTGTTCATGCGGCTGTATCCAAGATGCTACGTAAGCGCCATATATCCGTAAAAGTTTACATTCGATCGATTTATTGGCAAATTTATCTTGCAGGGCTATTGCAACTTGACCATACCGATATCCGTTTTCATATTGCTCAAGTCCTGCACCTACAATCATACCGCTTAGCATATAGCCATAAGGAGATACATTACAGTTCCCATATAGAAATGAAAGATGGACCATTTTTAAAGTAACAACGCTGAACATATCCTGTCTACTTACAAACGCAGGTATACCCATATTTACGAGTATATTCATACACAATTCAATATTTTCGTTTTGCATAATATTGAGATACTGGAGCTCTTCAACTGATTTTATATTTGCATTCAACCATTCTATTTCATTGTTTTTTAAATCGAGTAATTCTGCCGAATCATTTGGGATCTCTTGCTCAAGGACTTGTAAAGCCATGCGACCATCTTCAAGAGATTCAGCGATCAACCCTTGAGCAAAGTGATAGAGCAAGCGAAGATTATAGACCTTTGCGATATCGATCTTTTGAAGAAGATTATTATGGAGCAGTTGTTCAAAAAGTGATAATGCTTCTTCATATATATGTGCCTGACAAAAAGATTCAAGAAGACACAGATAAATGGAACATGTGATCTCATAATTGTGTGACCAAGCATTTTCATGAAGCAAAGAAACTGCTGCTTTAGCATGCTGTATTGCCTCTTGGTATGCTAAAGCTTCTTTTGCAAAATTGGAAGCCATATTAAGTGTTTCCAAAACAGATTTGATCTCTTTTTCTTCGATAAGATCGATAACTTCAATAATGTGCTTCGCTGCACTAAGGATTGTTTTTGGTACTTGTTCTTGATCTAAATAGGATCTGAAAACTTTGAGATGGGTCTGCTTTTTTTCTTCGGTTGTTAGCATTGTATACGCTGTCTGTCTGATTTTGTCATGGACAAAATGACAAGACCAAAGTGTCCCAAGACTCATACTTTTATCTTCACTAGATCTTTCGATCAAACCTTCGAGCATAATTTCGTCTATGATTTGTAGCATTTTGTTCGGGCTACATTGGCTTACATGCAAGATACTGTCAATATCAAAACTGTCACCAATCACGGATGCAATCTTAATGAAGTTTTGAGCGTCTACAGACATTGCTACGATTTTATCTATTAAGTGATCGATAACATTGTTCGTCAACTCTTGATGTCTGATTGTTTCAATCTTCCATTCCCATACTTGAATCTCTTTGTTAAAACTCAGTAGTTCACGCTTTAAAAGAGTATAAATAAACTGTTTGAGGAAAAATGGATTACCTTCTGTTTTTTGGATCAGCAAATATCCAAGATCGTCAACATCTTCTTTGTGTAACATGTCACGAAGCAGTTCATTGATGGCATCTATTTTTAAAGGAAAAAGCTCAAACTCTTCGATCTTACCTATTCTTTTAGCAATATTGTTCAGAGATAATTTTAATGGATGTGACGAGGATACTTCATTGCTTCTATAAGCCCCAATGATTAAAAAACTTTCTAGTTTGTTCGAAGAATAAATAAGCTCTAGTATCTCCAATGAGGCTATATCAGCCCACTGCAAATCATCTAAAAAGATCACAAGAGGATGATCTTTTAATGCAAAAAAACCAAAAAATCTCTCAATAGCTATAAACATCTGGTTTTTTAATTGCAGCAGATCACTGATAGGAGTGTAGGAGACATTAAAAATAGCTTTGAGTTCAGGGACAATTTTAATTAAGGCATTTTTACTTTCACCTAAAAATTCTGAAAGCTCGTCTATTTTGGTTTGTTTTATTTCTGGCATCAAGCAGTTAAACTGATTGATCAAACTTATAAAGATTGGGATAAATGCCACATAAGAGCTTGTATGGTTGTATTGATCGAACTTGCCCTTTACAAAAGTACCATTTTTGGCAAGTACAATGGGACTTAGTTCATTGATAAAAGATGATTTTCCAACACCTGAATAGCCACTGATCATTAATAGCTTTGGCTTGCTGGCAACTATGGAATTTAGCTTATTTTTTACAAGATCCAACTCGTGATCCCGTCCATATAATTTTTGTGTAAATACTAATTTATCTGAGATCTCTTGACTGCCAAGATGCAGTCTAGCCGAAGGATCTTTTAAATGATTCTTTAAATCGTACTTCAAGCTGGCAGCGCTTTGATATCTTTCCTGCTTATCTTTTGAGAGCAATTTTTGAACTATATTGGATAAAGTGATCGGGATACTTGGTTTTATCGAATGGATCTCTTTTGGAATCTGTGCCAAGTGGGAGTGAAGTATTTGAAGCGTCTCTTCTCCTTCAAATGGAAGCTTTCCGGTAAGCATCTCATAGAAGATTATACCAAGGGAATAGAGATCACTTCTTTCATCTAAGGTTTGGTTTGATAGGCCTGTTTGTTCTGGTGCTAAATAGGAAGCCGTTCCTATAGTCTGTATATTTCTTTTTAGAGATTTGTTTAAATTGATATTTGAGAGGCTTTCCCCAAAATCAAGAAGTTTGACACTTTTTTGAACCTCATCACAAAGAATATTTTCCGGTTTGAGATCTAAATGTATGATATTATTTTGATGAACATATTCGAGCGCTTGAATAATCGAGATCGAATAAGAGGCAAAAAGATCAAGTGTAAGCCCACCTCTTGGAATCAAGATAGACAAGGTTTTCCCCTCTTCAAAAGATTTTACAAGATAGGGTTTTTCTTCTTCGATTAAGCAAATTGTGCGGCTGATAAAATCACCAGAAAGCTCTTGTGTAATCTCATACTCATGATACAATTTATTAGAATAATCCTGATCATTACTGTCAACAACGCTCTTAATTGCAACAATATCACCGTCGCTATCCATAGCTTTATAAACTACTGTGCGACGATCATTGTATATCGTTGAAAGAATAGTGTAATCTTGAATTTTCATTCTGTATGCTACCTGCTTTATTATTCACATATTATAACCACAATTTTCTTTACCATAGAAACAGTCATTATTTAATGATTATTTTATTCGTCAGTTATTTTAAAAAATATTTTTTTGAGTTAGAAATAACTTATGATTTTGGTGGCAACAAAGATTATTCCCAAAAATATCACAGAAGATATAAACACTAAGGCTGTAACGACCCTTGGCTCGCAGTCATAAAGTGAAGCAAGGTTAACATTTGCAATAGCGAGTGGCATCATCAGTTCTATAAAAACTATCCCTTTTATCATTGGAGAAAGATTAAGTGGATATAAAACCCCAAAAGCGATAAGCGGCAAGATAATAAATTTTACAGAGCTTACAAGGCTCAAAAGAGTCTTATCAATCTCTTTGATTTTCGTGCCATAAAGATAGATACCAAACAAAAAGAGTTGCATAGTGATAGAAGCATATGCACCCATCACCAACATATTTGCAACGACTGGCGAGGGCTTATAGCCGTTGACACTTAAGATAATCGCTATAATTGCCGCCCAAAGAATAGGAATTTTTGCGATATTTGTAAGCGATGTTTTCATATCAAAATTACCGCGTGAATAATAATAAACTCCAAAAGTGTAAACCACAAAGACATTTACAAGATTTACAACTGTCGTGTAGGGAATAGAGGATTCTCCAAAGATGGCGATGTTAATGGGAATACCGAGATTTCCAGTATTGCCGATGATAGCGGCGACTGTGGCGATGGAGCGCTCTTTTTGGTCAGTAAAAAGTTTACGTGCCGCTAAAATGGAGATAAAAAGGACAACTAAGACGACAACGAGATAGGCTGATGGAGCGTATAAAAGAGTGATATCCATAGGCTGTAAAAGAAGTCCCCAAAAAGTGAGAAATACTTGCAAAAAATAGACATTGATGATGGTGATGGTTTTATCATCGATCTTTTCTTTAAAGCTCATCTTGGATATAAAACCCATAAGGATAAAGATATAAACGCTGATGATAGAGAAGATAATATTTGCCATAGAAAAAACTTTTAAAAGATATAAGGGATGAGGCGGTAAGTATTTTGTGCGTACTCTTTGTAAGCACTATCTTTACAATGCCAAAGAGACTCTTCATAAAACATTTTACTCAGCATATTGACAAGCAATAACAGATATATAACACTCACATAAATGTTTGCATATAAAACCAAAACACCTAACATCGATAACAAAACGGACGCGTACATAGGATGTCGAATATATTTGTAGATACTGTGGCTTACAAGGGTGCAGTTTTCTTTGATATCTGGACGGATATTGAAGTTGCCAGGAGTATGGGCTTTGAGGGCAAATAACCCGATAATGATGCCAGCGATGATGATGACAAGACCTGAGTATAGATTTTGCACTTCTCCACCAAGAGGCAGAATCATTAAAAAGATGGCGAGAAACTGGATAAAAACTAAGATACGACTTTTCATAGAAGAATCTTATCAGATTTAGTCTAATTTCAAAACAATACCTTGAGTAAAGTCGAGATTTTGTAAAATCATCTGCTTGAAGGTTAGAGGAAAAATATAAATCTGTTTCTTTTCGCTCATTCTCGAAATTTCATTCTGAAATTTTTCCGAGGCTGCGCTACGCAGGGTACTTCGCATGTAAAGGTTTTTTTATGGTTGATGTTTTAGTGATTGGTGCTGGCGGTGCTGGTCTTGTGGCGGCGTTAGGTGCCAAAGAGTCTGGCGCAAGTGTGAAAGTGCTGACCAAGAGTTATCCGACACGTTCACAGACCTGTATGGCACAAGGCGGGATCAACGCAGCGCTGGGCAATGCGAGCGAAGACAGCGTCAAATCGCATTATGAAAATACCCTCAAATCAGCTCACGGCATAGCAAATAAAAAGATGATAGAAAAGCTTTGCAGTGAGGGGATTGAGGCTATAAAATGGCTCGATAGTATTGGTATGCCTTTTAGCAGAACCACAGAGGGAACTATCGCCCAACGTCGCCTTGGCGGAGCGAGTGCACCCCGTGCTTGTTATGCTCAAGATTATACGGGACTCAAAATTCTCCATACTCTTTACGACCAGTGTAATGCGAACGATATAGAGATGCTCAGCGAGAGATTTTTACTGGAACTTTTAGTAGAAGATGGTGTTGTTTGTGGAGCGAAAGTGCTCAATATCAAAACAGGTGAAATCGAAATTCATGAAGCTAAAAGTGTTATCTTAGCAACAGGTGGATACAGTCGTGTATATGGCAAAAACTCTACAAATGCTGTTGGCTCTACTGGTGATGGGATTGCCGTGGCATATCGCGCTGGAGTGAAACTCAGCGATATGGAGTTTGTGCAGTTTCATCCCACTGGACTTAAAAACTCCTCTATTCTTATAAGTGAAAGTGCAAGAGGTGAAGGGGGATATCTTCTCAACAAAGAGGGAAAACGTTTTACAGATGAACTTGCTCCTCGTGATGAGGTTTCCAGAGCGATTTATGAAGAGATAGAAAAAAGTGGTGAAGTGTATATAGATATTCGTCATTTGGGAGAGGAGTTTATCTCTCACAACCTTCCTCAAGAACGTAAACTCGCAAAGCTGTATGAAAATGTCGATCCAGTTTTTGAACTCGTTCCTATCAAGCCTATTGCTCATTATACAATGGGCGGCATTGATGTGGATGAAGATGCACAGACAAATATTCAAGGACTTTTTGCCGTGGGTGAATGTGCAAATCAAAAAGTGCACGGAGCCAACCGCCTTGGTGGAAACTCTTTGCTTGAACTCATTGTTTTTGGGCGAGAGACGGGAAAGAATGCTGCAAAGTCGGCAAAAGAAAACTTGCTTATACCCGCAGGGCACTCCGCATCTGCGCACGTTAAACACGAAGATCTCTTATTTGATCTTGTAATAAAGTCTACATGTAAAGTAGATTTTTATAAAAAAAGAGATGAACTCGCAGAGCAGTTTTACAAAAATGTTGGAATAAAACGTAATGAGCAAAAGTTATCAAACGCGTTAAAATACTTGCAAACTCTCAAAGAACAGCTTCCTTTGATGGGCGTTAGGGATTCAAACAAACTCTATAACACTGAGTTAGTCGATTTTTTAGAGTTTAAAAATATAATAGATTTAGCAGAGATGGTTGTGTCAGGTGCACTACAAAGAGAAGAGAGCCGAGGCGCACATTACAGAGAAGATATGCCGAGTGAAAATGAAGTCTTTGAAAAAAATACGATTTATTATAAAAATGGAGAAAAATTATGTGTGCAATTGAAGAGATAAAATGTATGAGTGATGAAGAAGTTGAAAATGAAGAGAGTTTAGAAGAAGAGGATGATTGGGAAGGGTGTTGTGAAGATGTTTTAATGGATGATGAATTCTATGAAAGAGAGTATTGTGACTGATGAAAATTGATATTAAAAGAGATGAGCAAACAGTTAGTTATGAGCTGGCTTGTGAAGATCTTACTTTGCTGGAACTTTTAACTCATATCAAAACTGAGATAGACAGTTCTTTGGCCTTTTCATCAGGATGCAGAAGCGGAGTTTGTGGAAGCTGTGCTATGCGTGTCAATGGCAAAGAGGTGCTTGCCTGTACATACAAACCTCAAGATGGCGACTTAATAGAACCGCTTCGTTATGCTCCCCTTTTGCGTGATCTTGTTGTAGATATGGATAAAGCGCTCGGCTTTAATAAGATTGCAAAAGCTTGGGGATTACCCACTTCAAAAATTTTGAATATAAGCCCAAAAGATGCAGAGATAAATGAACTGCAAAGTGATTGTATCTTGTGTGGTGCTTGTTATAGTGCTTGCCCTGTGTACGCTGTAAACCCTGGATTTATCGGTCCATTTGCGCTCACACGCGCTTGGAGATATGTGAGTGATGTGAGGGAAACTGATGTGACTCAGACCATTGCAGCCGTTCAAACAAAAGGGATTTACGACTGCACACTGTGCAATGAGTGTGTTCCCGTTTGTCCTCAAGGAATCGCTCCAAAACAAGATATTGTGATGCTGAGAAATAAAAGCGGAGTGATGGGATATATGGATCCAAATTTTGCAAGCTCTTTTGGCGGTTTTGATTCAGGCTTTACATTTTAAAATCTTTTTTCACAATTTTAGTAAGAATGAAGATATTTTGTCTTACTATACGCTTACTTTAGTATAAGGAAAAATTATGACGAGACCCACGCCTACAAGCAAAGAGATTGATTTTCAGGATGGAAATTTCATTTATGAAATGGACAATGATGGCTACATCACTTATGCGAATAGATCTTTTTTAAACTTTACGGGTTATGAGAAAGCTGAACTTATTGGCGCACATTATAGTCAAACAGTGGACCCACATATGCCAACAACACTCTTTCACTGCATGCAGACATCTACAGGAAAAGGTGAAGAGTGGAAAGGGTATTCTAAAAACCTTTTAAAAAGTGGAGATCATTACTGGTCAGTTGCGCATGTGAGTCCAAAAGAGAATGTAAATGAAGGCTATATTGTTATGTATAATCCAGCTGGAAAAATGGCTGTAGAGGATATCTCAAAAAAATATGAAGAGATTTATGCACTAGAACAAAAAGGGGAAGATACACGTGGCTTGATTAGAAATATTATCGTCTTGAGATAAAACAGATTTAAAACCATAAGTTTTATCTGTTATAATTACTAAAACAATTGTGAGGTGGTATGTTATGGCTCCAAAAGAGTTTTCATTTGATATTTCTGCAAAAATTGATATGCAGGCGTTTAAAGATTGTATCAATCTTGTAGATAAAGAAGTTGCTAACAGATATGACTTCAAGGGAACTCCTTATGAAGTCTCTTATAAAGAGAAAGAAAAAGCTCTTGTACTTATAGCATCAAGTGATAATAAACTTGAAGCGCTTTATGACATAGTAATATCAAAATTGCTTAAGCGTGACCTTTCTTCAAAAGCTTTAGATGAAGCAAAAGTGGAAAATGCGAGTGGTAATACACGTAAAGCAACTTATAAAATCGTAGATTATATTGATTCTAAAGAAGCGAAAAAGATCGTTGCTGAGATCAAAAACCTGAAGCTTAAAGTTACAGCGACTATCGAAGGTGATGCGATTCGTATAAAATCAAAACAGATCGATGACCTTCAAAAAGTGATGAAGACTATCCGTTCTATGGAGTGGGAAGCCCCTCTTGTTTTTGAAAACATGCGTTAGGAAAACGTTATGGCAAAACTAACTATACAAGAAGCGTCAGATCATTTTAAAGTCTCCAAAGAAGCGATTCATAATCGTATAAGACGAGGGAGTCTTGCTTGTATAACTGAGCACGGCGTAAAATATGTGATAGTGGAAGATGCCATAACACAAACCAAACAAGTTGCAAACGATGATAAATATTATGCATTTTTAGAAGAGCAAAACAAAACACTGCAAGAAAAAGTCAATCGTCTTGAAAAAGACAACTCATCCCTTCGAGATCAAAAAGAGCTTATGCTCATAGAAGAGCGTATAAAAATCGAAAATATTTATAAAGAAAAAGATGAACAGTTAAAAAATATCCTCCAAACTATCTCTGCAAAATTCTTATCTCAACATAGTCAAACTGAGGTTTCAAATGTTGAAATCATAGATGTTGAAAGTGATGAGATCTCTTTAAAAAAATATTTACGCTCTCTAAATCTCAAGTCAAAAAAAGAGGAAAAAGTAAAAACCCGCTTTAAGATGATGGCGCACAGAGATGAGCGAATCTTCATAAGAGGCGATAAACTCTTTGTCAATCCAAAACTCTACAGTTACGGCGATATTATCTCTATATGATAGCAAATGACTCGATAGAGCAGTTAAAGTCCAGACTCGACATCTTAGATGTAGTCGGCTCCTATATAGAACTCAAAAAAGCTGGTGCAAACTTCAAAGCGCCATGTCCATTTCATGATGATAAATCTCCAAGTTTTGTTGTAAGTCCTTCCAAGCAGATATACCACTGTTTTGGCTGTGGCGCAGGCGGTGACAGTATCCGTTTTGTGATGGAATATGAAAAACTCAGTTACCCAGAAGCGATAGAAAAGCTCGCTTCACAGTATAATTTTTCACTTCAATATACAGACAATCAGCATCAGCAAAAACGCTCACAGCTCCTCGATAAACTCAATGAATATTATCAAACTCTTTTGACTCATCATAAAAATGCTCTAGCCTATCTTAAAGAACGTGGGATTTTTGAGTCAAGTGTTGAGAAATTTGGTATCGGTTATGCTCCAAGCTCAACACAAACGCTCACATATATACAAAAAAATATGTTCACCATGCGAGAAGCCATAGAAGTGGGAGCTGCCGGACATGAGAATGGCAAAAGTTTCGCACGTTTTATAGAACGCATCACTTTTCCAATCTTTGCGACCAATGGCACAATTGTTGGTTTTGGCGGACGGACGATCACAGGGCATCAAGCCAAATATGTCAACTCTCCTCAAACGAAACTTTTCAATAAATCAAAACTGTTATATGCCTATAATTTTGCAAAAGACACCATTTATAAAAACCGTCAAATCATTATAACAGAAGGTTATTTGGATGTTATCATGTTGCATCAGGCTGGCTTTACAAATGCAGTTGCTACGCTTGGAACGGCACTTACAGCTGAACATCTTCCACTGCTTAGAAAAGGTGAACCGGATGTTATCATGGCGTATGATGGCGATAATGCCGGAGCTGCAGCGGCTTTAAAAGCTGCTCGACTTTTAAGTGCTTCAGGTTTTAACGGTGGAGTGATACTTTTTGATGGAGGCATGGATCCTGCTGATATGGTGAAAAATGGACAAATAGAAGAGCTAAACACTCTTTTTAGACATCCAAAATCATTCATTGAATTTGTTATAGATCGGATCGTTATGGGTTATAATATCAAAGATCCAAAAGGGAAAGAGGGTGCATTGGATGAGACAATTGGCTATCTGAAAACACTCACACCTTTACTTCAAGAAGAGTACAAAATCTATCTTTCTTCAATTCTTGGCGTCAATCCCTCTTTTGTCAAAGTTACGTCGCATAATCTTGTCCATACAAACAAAAAAGAGCTTCGCACTCCACACAAAGATATGTGGGAGCTTTCACTCATAAAAACAGTTTTGGAGCATTCAGAACTTATAGATCAGATACTCGATGCCATCGATCCATCGATTTTGCAGTTTCATCAAAGAGAGTTTGCGCTTGCCCTTGCTGGTAAAACGGATGCTCCTGAACTTATGGCCATCTCAGTGGATGAAGAGATCATTGCGCTTACAAACTATGATGCGCTAAAAGCTGAACTTATTTTGTTTTTGACAAATCACTATAATCAACAATATAAGAAAATACAATTGCGTCATGATATTGGATTTGAACAGAAAGCTTTTTTAATACGTTCGATTCGTGGTAAAATTTCAAAACTACAAAAAGGTGAACTAGTTGCATATGAGGGTTAGCCCTTACATGTAACCCTTGTGCCTGCCCAAAGGAAAACTATGTCAAAAACAAAAGCGATCGCCCTTTTTAGCGGCGGTCTAGACTCTACACTCGCTATGAAGCTTATCATCGATCAGGGTATTGATGTGATAGCTTGTAATATCAATACAGGTTTTGGTTCTACAAAAGACAGATACGATCACATGAAAAGTATGTGTGACCAAGTGGGTGCGGAACTTCGTATTATCGATATTCAAAGTGAGTATCTTCAAGAAGTTTTATTTGATCCAAAACATGGATATGGCAAAAACTTCAATCCTTGTATCGATTGCCATGCAAAGATGTTTGAAGTGGCTAAACGTATTATGGTGGCAGAGGGTGCGAGCTTTTTGATAAGCGGCGAGGTCCTAGGACAGCGCCCGATGAGTCAAAATAAAGATGCGCTTCAAATTGTTTTAGATGAAAGTAACTGCGATGGACTTTTATTGCGTCCTATGTCAGCTAAACGCCTTAAACCTACTATTGCAGAAGAATCTGGTCTAGTCGATAGAGAAAAACTTGAAGAAATAGTGGGAAGAAACCGTGAGAGACAGTTCGCTCTCGCGAAAGAGTTTGGACTTAAAGATTTTGAAAGTCCAGGCGGCGGCTGTTTGTTGACTGATGAGAGTTTCACAAAAAAAATGCGTGACTATTTAGCGTATGACAATTTTGAAATCGAAGATATTCCCGTTATCAAATATGGAAGACATATGCGACTTCCAGATAAAGCAAAGCTTGTAGTGGGACGTGATCAAGTTGATAACGAACATATGAAAAATGTGAAAAGTCAAAAGTACTTACATGTAACCGTAGCTCCAATGGCTGGACCATACGCACTTCTCTCAAAATCGGCTACTGAGGACGAAAAAAAACTCGCAGCAAAGATAATTCTTACTTATTGTAAAACAAATCCTGATGAAACCTATGCGGTGCTCTTTGGTGATGAGGAGATATTTGCTTCTCCTTTAGCTTCAAGAGCTGAGATAGAGCCTTTTACTGTTTTGTAAGATTATAAAATATATACTAGGCGAAACAAAATCAAAGGAAGTGGTATGTCTGGCATTAAGTTTGCATTTAAAAATATCGTCCCGTTATTGGATTTAAGTATTGGGCTCGCAAGAAGAGTTGATGAAAACAGAGCTGAAAGTATGACTATTCTATATTGTAATTTTGGAGAGTTTTCCCAGGATCTTATAAATGCAAGTCTCGGACAAATTTTACGCGGCTCGGATGCTATATTAAGCTACGAAAATCATTATTTTTTTATTTTACAGCATACAGACAAGTATGGAGCAACAATCGTCAAAGATATGTTTGAAGAATTTTTCGCTGCAAATATAGAATCTTCTATGTCAAGTTATCCAATAGATGGTGAAAATGCTTACGAATTGATAGAAGATATTCAGGCAAATGTGAGCACTAAGCTTTCTCTTGATCTGTTGTTTTTAGATAAAGAGAGACTTAGTTAAGAAAGTTGTATTTGGAAAATTTGTAGATTTTTGAGTTTTTATAAAATTCGATGGCTTCTGCCATCTTTTCTTCACGAGAGAGTTTTTTATCACAAACACAACGGCATTTAATCTCTTCTTTTTTACTTGTGTTTGTATCTACTTTCGTGCTGCACGTAGAATCCGCAAAAAGAAAAGTTGACAAAAGAGCCACTGATAAAAAAATCTCTACAAATCTCATGATCTCAACCGATTAAATAATTTATTTAGAAATATCATATATTTATTTTGTTTACATGTACGTAAAGTGTGTACATGTAAACATTTTAAATTAAAGTTCTGTTTTTAGAGATGCACCGTTTGATGCATTTGAAACTAAAAGACTGTAGCGTTTAAGCCATTTTGATTTGATCTCTTTTTTCACAGGTATGAAATGAATACGACGACGCTCTAAAGTCTCTGCATCTACATTTAACTGAAGTAAGTGTGTATCAACATCAAGCTCGATCTCATCACCATCTTCGATGAGACTTATCATTCCACCCTCTGCAGCTTCAGGACTCACATGACCGATACTAGCCCCACGTGTTGCTCCTGAAAAACGGCCATCAGTGATAAGCGCAACACTTTCACCAAGACCCATTCCCATAATAAGTGCCGTAGGTGCTAGCATCTCTTGCATGCCTGGTCCGCCTTTTGGCCCTTCATAGCGGATAACGACAACATTTCCTGCTTTTACTTTATGACCCATAATGCCCGTGATAGCTTCTTGTTGTGAATTAAAACATACTGCAGTACCTTTAAACTGACGCATATTCGGAGTGATACCTGCAGTTTTTACAACTGCACCCTCTTCTGCAAGATTACCAAATAAAATAGAAAGACCGCCCACTTGAGAAAAAGCATTTTCATTTGTATGAATGATACTTGTGTCTTTAATCTCGGCATCTTTGATACGTTCAGCAAGAGTCTCGCCTGTAATCATCATAACATTTGTACGCAAAACGTCACCGCGACGGCTGACCTCTTTCATAACAGCATTTACACCACCAGCACGGTTGATATCATCCATATGCACAGTTGAAAGAGATGGGGAAATTTTAGCAATATGTGCCACCTGTTTACCGATAGTATTGATGTTGGTGATATCAAACTCTACTTCTGCTTCATTAGCGATAGCAAGTAGGTGAAGAACCGTGTTTGATGAACCGCCCATGGCCATATCGATAACAAATGCGTTATGAATTGCATCAGCGTTAAGGATATTGCGCATATTCCATTTGCCATCTTCATTATCTTTTGCTATTTCGACTATACGCTTAGCTGCAATTTTAACCATTTCGATACGCTCAGGAGTCATCGCCAATACCGTACCATTTCCTGGAAGAGCAACACCCATCGCTTCACATAAAGTGTTCATAGAGTTTGCTGTAAACATACCTGAACAGCTTCCACCACTTGGACAAGCTTCACACTCTATCTCATAAAGTTCCGCATCGCTCATATTGCCTTCTGCGTGTTGACCGACAGCTTCAAATGCCGTCGCAAGGTCAATAGGCGTGCCATCTTTTTTATGTCCAGCTTTCATTGGTCCGCCAGAAACAAAGATAGTCGGAACATTGACGCGAAGTGCGCCCATAAGCATACCTGGAACGATCTTGTCGCAGTTAGGGATACAGATCATTGCATCAAGTTTATGAGCGTTCATAACAGTCTCGATACTGTCAGCTATCAATTCACGTGAAGGAAGTGAATAAAGCATTCCATCGTGTCCCATAGCGATTCCATCATCGACACCGATAGTGTTAAATTCAAAAGGCACACCACCGGCTTCACGGATAGCTTCTTTAACGATACGTCCATACTCTTGTAAAAAGAAGTGACCCGGAATGATGTCTATATGAGAGTTTGCAACGCCAATAAATGGTTTGTTGAAATCTTCATCTTTAAGTCCTGTTGCACGTAGAAGTGAACGGTGTGGAGTACGGTCAAAGCCCTTTTTTATTGTATCACTGCGCATAAAAATCCTTATTTATTATAGTATTATCGCTGCGATTATAACACTTTTTAAAAAAAAATTGCAAAAAACCCTTTACATCAGAAATAAAATTTGCTATACTTCCGGCCCAACAACGAAAAAAGTTGGTAATGTATGCGGGAATAGCTCAGTGGTAGAGCACAACCTTGCCAAGGTTGGGGTCGCGAGTTCGAACCTCGTTTCCCGCTCCATTAAAATAATTATTATTTATTGAAGTCAAAAAATAGTATGTATCTGCCCGGATGGCGAAATCGGTAGACGCAAGGGACTTAAAATCCCTCGGTGGTAACACTGTGCCGGTTCAAGTCCGGCTCCGGGCACCATAACATTAATAATAAACGAACTGGCGCCATCGCCAAGTGGTAAGGCCGGAGCCTGCAAAGCTTCTATCCCCAGTTCAAATCTGGGTGGCGCCTCCAATTATTATTAATACTTACAGCATTAGTGGACAGATGGCAGAGCTTGGTTGAATGCACCGGTCTTGAAAACCGGCGAGGGTCATACCTCCTAGGGTTCGAATCCCTATCTGTCCACCACTAAGACAAAAAAATAATAAGAGTTAATTAAGAAACTAGGATAGATGGGTGAGCGGCTGAAACCACATCCCTGCTAAGGATGCGTACTGGTAACGGTACCGAGGGTTCGAACCCCTCTCTGTCCACCACCAACAGGTGATATTCCGAATTAGCTCAGCGGTAGAGTAGGTGACTGTTAATCACTTGGCCACTGGTTCGAATCCAGTATTCGGAGCCATTAAAAAAACTTTTAAAGATACATTGGGGTGTCGCCAAGCGGTAAGGCCTCGGTTTTTGGTACCGATATTCAGGGGTTCGAATCCCTTCACCCCATCCACTTCTATAAAAATCATTTTTCTTTTGCCCTCTAAAACTTCGAACTTTCACTTCATCTCTTATAAAATATACTGATTAGATTTTATTATACACATACTCTTTGACTCGATTTAAGTTACAATAGTTTTTCTCATCTAAGGATTGACTATGAAAAATAGTATTACTATGATTGACAATAGAACTGGTAAAAGTTATGAATTTGATATTTTAGAAGCGACACGTGGTCCGAGTGTTGTGAATATCTCATCCTTTTTTGCACAAACAGGAATGTTTACTTTTGATAACGGATATACATCAACTGCGAGTTGTAAATCGGATATTACATTTATAGACGGAGAAAAAGGTGAACTAAGATATCGTGGTATTGATATCGAAGAACTCGCCACAAATCATAGCTATCTTGATACTTGCTATCTACTCTTAAACTCTCGTTTACCAACAAAGCAAGAATCCTTAGAATTTGATTTAGAACTGCGTCACCGCTCATTTTTACATGAAGGGCTGCGACATCTTTTTCAAGCCTTTCCTTCCGATGCTCATCCTATGGCAACACTTTGTTCAGCCACTTCTGCCCTCTCTACTTTTTATTTCTCTCATTTAAAGATCTGTAAAGAAGACGAGTACCAAGAGATGGCACGAAGAATCATCGCAAAAATACCGACCATTGCGGCCTTTGCATATAGACACTCCATTGGTGCTCCATTTATTCAACCGGATATCAATAGAAGCTTCACTGAAAACTTTTTATATATGTTGCGAGCTTATCCGGGAGGAAAAATGCATCGTGGTATTCATGGAGAAGAGAAGATAAAAGAGATAGAGATAAAAGCACTTGATACTATTTTTACTCTTCATGCAGACCATGAACAAAACGCTTCGACAACCACAGTTAGAGGTGTGG
>CAISHH010000163.1 GCA_903885085.1 uncultured Campylobacterales bacterium | reverse complement strand
CGAAACTCATTTCTTTTGATACTTATATCTTCGTTTGTTTCATCTTCAAACCATCTTTTATCATTCATTTTGAGGTAATCAATAAGCTCAGATTTGCTTACATGTAAGAGCGGACGCAGAAGTTTATAGCCATCTTTTTGCGTCATTTTTGAGAGTGAGTTGAGTTCTGCACAACCCGCTCCTTTGCATAGTTGCATAAAAAACCATTCGAGTCTGTCGCCCAAATGATGGGCAGTTAACAAGTGTTCATATCCAAAATTAAGGATAAGTTCTTCAAAAAAATCGTAGCGAATCTTTCGCGCATTTGCTTCAAAGTTTGTTGCTATTTTCTGGGCTTCAAAAAGATAGCAATTCTTCTTACATGTAAGCGCCAATTCTTGTGCATAAGCAACTTCTGCTTTGCTTTGCTCACGAAGGGCATAATCGACAATAGCGATATCAAAAGGGATCTCATTTTCAAGCAAAAGGAAAAATAAAGCAGTAGAATCAGCCCCGCCAGAAAAAGCGAGAAGATTTTTGGAACTTTTTAAAAGGGAAATATTTTGCGGATTAAGCATTGTTCACAGTACATAAAAGTTTTGTGCCAGCGAGTGAAGTGATAGTGGCACTGTAGATTTTACCAAACTCTAAGTCTGCATCAACTTCTCTGTCGTTGACATAAAGTTCACCATCGATATCTGGAGCCCAGAGAAGCTTTCTCGCACTTAGGAAATATTCACTCTCTTCACTCTCTCCATCGATGATAATTTCGACGGTTTTACCGACCTCTTTTTCTAAACTTACTAGCTCACATTTAGAAGCGATTTTTCCTAGAATCTTTGCACGTTTTTCAATCGTTTTTTTATCTATCTTGTCGCTCATATCGTACGCTGGAGTTGTTTCTTCATCTGAGTAACTAAAAATATTCATTCTATCAAAACCAAAAGATGCGGCAAATTCACACATCTCATCAAACATCTCTTGTGTTTCATTTGGATGTCCGACGATGAAACTTGTACGAACAAAAGAGTTTGGTAAAGCTTTCATCGCATCTAAAAGCTCGATAGTTTTCTCTTTTCCAAATCCGCGTTTCATCATACGAAGCATGTCGTCGTTGATGTGTTGGATAGGCATATCAAAATAATTGTGAAATATCTTTGATTTTCCAATGTTTTGAATCAGTTTGAGTGAAGTCGTCGATGGATAAAGATACAAGATTCTCGCACTTCTTACACCCTCAATAAGCTCAATACGGCTGATAAGAAGTGAAAGTCCGTCAATGGTCTTTTTATCTCTTAAGTATGAAGAACTATCTTGAGAAACAAAGCTAAAATCATAATACCCTTTTTTCACAAGTCCCTCAACTTCTCTTGCAACCGAGTCAAGAGAACGGGAGTTGAGTTTGCCTTTAAAAGAGGGGATGGCACAAAAGCTACACACTTGGTTACAACCCTCTGAGAGTTTGATGTATGCGTGGTAGGTTGAACCTGTCACAACACGCTCAGCGCCGTCGATGAGATAAACTTGTTCTGAAAACTGGGATTTTTTATTTGCCAAAAGCTCATCGATGCGCTCGTAATCGCCAACACCTGTAAAAAGGTCAACTTCTGGCATATCTTGGACGAGCTCAGCTTGATAACGTTCGCTTAAACATCCAGCCATAACAAGAAGCGAATCCTCTTTTCTTGCGTCATGAAGATTTAAAATCGTATTGATCGATTCCTCTTTTGCCGCGTCGATAAATCCACAAGTATTGACGATGATAACATCCGCGTCACTTTGATCTTGGGTGAGTTCATAGTTTTGTAATCGTCCCATCATCACTTCAGTATCGACAAGGTTTTTAGTACATCCCAAAGAGACGATGTGTAATTTTTTGCTCATATTTTTTCGCTTTTATAAAAGATTGCACCATCACTTTTAGGATGGTTTCATTAGGCGAAATTATATCCAATTCGTGAAGATGTTGTCTGATGATTGTTTTACTTCTTCTAGAATAAATAAATCATTAAGAGAAAAGGATAGTATATATGACAAAAAATATGATAGATACGAGAGTTCCGCAAATTATCATCCTTTACTGGATCATAAAGATAGCTTCTACGACGCTTGGCGAGACGGGTGCGGATATGTTTTCTATGACGTTTAAGTTTGGTTATGCGACGACGATTATGATTTTTATGGCCACTTTTTTACTTTTTTTAGGCATAAAGCTTTCTCTCAAACGCTATGAGCCGCTGACGTATTGGCTCACATTTACCGCCACGGCGATTGTCGGTACGGCGATATCGGATTTTATTGATCGCACGCTTGGGCTTGGATATGCAGTAGGTTCGCTTGTTTTGGTTTCTCTGCTTGGCATCGTCTTGTATTTTTGGCATCGCATTGATGGGACTCTCTCTGTTGAAAAGATATATAAAACCTCTTCGGAACTTTATTACTGGATCGCATTTTTGATTGCAAATACGCTTGGAACGGCGGCGGGAGATTTCTTGGCGGATGATTTGGAGATCGGTTTTATGCAAAGTGCGACACTTATTTCAATCGTACTTTTGACTTTAGTGGTTCTAAATTATTACACAAAAATATCCAAAATCTTTCTCTTTTGGCTCGCTTTTGTACTTACTCGTCCTTTTGGTGCGACCTTTGGAGATTTGCTGACAAAACCGCTAGATCATGGCGGACTCGATCTTGGAACTATTGGAGCATCTACTTTTTTTGCAGTGGTTTTAGTATTGGCATTGATTTTAGAGATCAACTATGAGAAGATAAACCATTACAGAAAAAAGGTCATGAAACGCTGATTTATAGAAATAATATCCTATAATTGCGCCATGAGAACACTAATCACACTTTTGGCATTGATGCCTTTATTTTATATCTCCTTTAGATATTCATTTTCGCTTGGTTGGCATTGGCCGAGTGTTTTAAGCACTTTTGTAAGTGAGCATTTTGCTTATGATATCGGCGGAACTCCTGCAGATTTTTGGAAATTTGTCTTACATGTAAGCGCAAAAACCGCTTTAAATTTGTTCATCGTCACCCTTGCAATTAAGCCTCTTTACAATCTTTTTAAGATCAATCTTTTAAAACAAAGAAAACTGCTTGGGCTTTTTGGATTCTTTTATGTGCTCTTACATGTAAGCATTTTTGTCGGGATTAAACACCATTTTAATTCTCTTGAAATCTATGGCGCGATGCAAGAACATCTGTTCTTATGGTTTGGATTTACAGCATTTTTGATCTTTTTTATGATGGCGTTTACTTCGATTCCGTTTCTCTTTAAACGTTTTGCTTCGTGGCATAAGCTCTTTTACTTTGGTATGGTACTTGTGATGATCCACTTTTTACTTGGTGCAAAAGAGATCTCGATGGATGATATCACCTATGTCGCTGTAATATCGGGACTTTTGTCTCTTCGACTTTTAAAGCGCTAAAATGTTTGATGTCTTGATTTTAGGAGCGGGAGCGAGTGGGTTGATGTGTGCGGCTGAGCTTGCATCTTGCAAGGATTTGAAAGTCGGCGTTATCGATGCTAATGCAAATGTCGGTGCGAAGATAAAGATCTCTGGTGGGGGAAAATGCAACATTACAAACACCGAAGTTACTGAGAATAACTACCTTGGTGATGAGAACTTTGTTTCTTCGGTGCTTAACGCATTTACAAAAGAGGAACTTTTAGAGTTCTTACATGAAAATGGTCTCAAACCAGTTATCCGTAAAAGTAGATACTACTTTTGTGAAAAAAGCAGTGATGAGATACTCTCTATCTTTCGTCGCCTGACAAAAAATACACAATACTTTCTCGATGAAAATATCTTACATGTAAGCAAAGATGCTGATATCTTTGTTGTCAAAACTTCAAGAACCCAATACCAGACTAAAAATCTTATCGTCGCAACTGGCGGTGTGAGTTATAAGACGCTCAATGCAACAGATATCGGCATCCAGATCGCAAAACAGTTTGGGCATGAAGTCACAGAATTTTCTCCTGCCCTTGTGGGTTTGACGCTTCAAAAAGATCAGTTTTGGATGAAAGAACTTAGTGGTATCAGTGCTGAGGTGGAGATAGACGTGGAGGGCAAAAAACTGCGTGAAGAGATGCTCTTTGCACATCGCGGTATCAGTGGACCTGCGGTTTTGAGTGCTTCGCTTTACTGGAAAAAAGGAAATATGTTTCTAAACTTTTTACCAGAACGTGATATCAATGCACTGATAAAAAACTCTAAAAAGAATATTTCCTCAGTATTGAATCTCTCAAAACGTCTCTCAAAAGCTTTGCTTGACGCCTTACATGTAGAAGATAAACCCTGCAATAAATTGACCAAAGAAGATATCGATAATCTTCAATTAATCCAAAAATATCCTTTTGCACCTGCTGGAAATTTTGGTTTTACAAAAGCTGAAGTAAGCCGAGGCGGCGTGAAAACAGAGAGCTTACATGGTAAAAGTATGGTGAGTAAAAAAGTCGATGGACTCTACTTCATAGGCGAAGTCACAGACGTGACAGGAGAACTCGGCGGATACAACTTTCAATGGGCGTTTAGCAGCGGAGTAGTTTGCGCTAGAGAGATAAAATCGCGTTATAATGGCTGAAATCTCTTAAGGAGTTTTTCATGGCCGAAAAGTTGACAGGTCTCAGTGCCAAAGAAGCAGAAGAACGAATAAAAAAATATGGTTATAACGAGCTGGATGAAAAAACGCAGAGTTGGGTTTTACGTCTCTTTAGAAGATTTTGGGGGCCTATCCCGTGGATGATAGAAGTTGCCATCATTCTTTCAGCCATTGCAAAAAAATACGAAGATCTTACGATCATCCTTGTATTGCTTTTTGTCAATGCGTTAGTCGATTTTTATCAGGAATCTAAAGCCCTTAATGCGATAGCTGTTTTAAAAAAGAGGCTAGCGAGACGTGCGCTTGTCTTTCGTGATGACACTTGGCAAGAAATCGACGCTAAACTGGTTGTGCCAGATGATATTATCAAGATAAAAATCGGTGATATAGTAGCCGCGGATGTAACCCTTATACAAGGGGATGAAGCACTTTTAGTCGATCAATCCGCACTTACAGGAGAGTCTCTGCCTGTATATAAAAATGTCGGCGATGAGCTTTATGCAAATGCCATCATAAAGCAAGGCGAGATGATTGCCCGCGTGAGTAAGACAGCTAAAGATACCTATTTTGGAAAGACTGTCGGGCTTGTCGCAAAAGCACAACAGGAAGAACACAGCCACTTTCAAAAGATGGTCATCAAAGTAGGCAATTTTCTTATAATTTTGACACTGCTTATGATCTCTATCATCATCTATCACAGCATCAAAACTGGCCAGCCCACCGTTGAACTCCTTATCTTTGCTCTTGTCCTCACTATCTCTGCTATTCCTGTTGCAATGCCGGCTGTTTTAACCGTTACTATGGCAATAGGTGCACGTGCACTCTCAGCAAAAGATGCAATAGTCAGTCGCCTTTCAGCTATAGAAGAACTCGCGGGAATGGATATTTTGTGTTCAGATAAAACAGGGACACTGACACAAAACTCTATGAGTTTGGCAGAGCCATATATGGTCGGTAACTATACTAAAGATGAGTTGATGTTGTATGCGACTTTGGCGAGTAAAGAGGAAAATAACGATCCCATAGAAAAGCCCATTTTTGAGTATATGCATAAGAGTTCTTTAGAAGATAAAAGAGTGGAGTATAAACTGCAAAAGTTTCTTCCTTTTGATCCTGTGCATAAAAGAACTCAAGGGTTTTATAAACTTGGTGAGAACGAAATTATCGTAACAAAAGGCGCTCCGCAGATCATTATCGCTCAGTGTGATGATAAAGAGTTTGATGTCAAAGAAGCATCGGTACAAGTTGAGCTTTTTGCATCTCGCGGGTTTAGAACGCTTGGTGTGGGGTATAAAACTCCAGAGGAGGATAACTATCATTTTGTCGGATTGATTCCTCTTTTTGATCCGCCTCGTGAAGATTCTAAAGAAGCCATTGAAGCCGCACGCGCCAAAGGTGTGTCGGTCAAAATGATCACGGGCGATAATATCGCTGTTGCAAAATATATAGCGACGCTTCTCTCAATCGGCGAGAAAATTGAAGATATCCATATTTTAAAAGGGGAATCACAAGAGGAGTATCTGTACCTTTCAAAAGTATTATCTGGGGCGATTGTGAAAAATCTGAGTCCAGATGAGTCTAAAGATGAGCTGGAACAAAGAGTTTTGGAGATCATGAAATATGTGCAAAAAGAGCTTTATAACATGCCGCTTCCAAAGGGAGGAGTTGCAAAACATGAATCAGAGATCATTACTATCATCGAAGAAGCTGATGGTTTTGCTCAGGTATTTCCACAAGACAAATATTACATCGTCGAAAAACTCCAAAAGGCAGATCATATTGTCGGTATGACGGGAGATGGAGTCAATGATGCTCCTGCTCTTAAAAAAGCGGATTGCGGTATCGCAGTGAGTGGTGCGACAGATGCCGCGCGCGCGGCGGCAGATATTGTTTTGATGTCACCAGGACTTGGCGTGATCACCGAAGCTATAGATGAGGCGCGACGTATCTTTGAGAGGATGAAAAGCTATACGACTTTTCGTATTGCAGAGACCATACGCATTGTGGTATTTATGACTCTTGCAATTGTTGTTTATGATTTTTATCCAGTGACTGCATTGATGATTATCATCTTGGCATTGTTAAATGATATTCCTATTATGACTATCGCCTATGACAATACAAAAGTAAGAATGAAACCTGTCAGATGGGATATGAAAGAGATCTTTATACTTGCAACTTGGCTTGGACTCGCCGGGGTTATCTCCTCATTTTTACTCTTTTGGTATCTTATTTCAGTTCTTGATTTTCAGCTTCTGTTTGTACAAACGCTCTTTTTTGCAAAACTCGTCATTGCAGGGCATGGAACTATTTACAATACAAGGATAGACGACTGGTTTTTTAAACGTCCATACCCTTCTTTGAAACTTTTTATAGCTACCTTTGCTAGTCGAATTATTGGAACGGTGATCGCTGTTTATGGCTTTGGTTTTATGGAACCTATTGGCTGGAAATGGGCGGCGGCAATGTGGGCATATGCACTTGTATGGTTAGTATTTAATGATATCGTAAAAATGGGAGTATTAAAATATTATAGGAAGTTGTATCATAAAGAGGTGATTTGAGATAACTGATAATACTTTAGGATGAACCTCTTTTACATTTATAACCTAAAGTTTGGCTCTCTTGAGAGCTTCTCTTTTCTTCTCTTGTAAATATTTATAAAATTTATTCTTTTACTTTTAATTTAGGTATTGAAAGTGTATAATTTCAAACTTAAAATGTTTTCATAAACATTGCAAAAATAATGAAGGTGACATATGATTGATTCTACACATTTAGAGCAGCTTGGACTGAAAAATATCAATAAAATATATCATAACCTCGGTTTTGATGAATTGATTCAACACGAACTTGACAACGGTGAATGCAGCATGACAAGTAGCGGTGCTACTACCGTAGATACAGGTGTTTTTACAGGCCGTAGTCCTAAAGATAAATATTTTGTCAATCAAGAACCATCAAATAAATATATTGCATGGGGAGATGTCAATCAAAAGATCGACAAAGCTATTTTTGATGAACTCTTCGAACTTTCCAAATCTCAACTCTCTCACAAAGATCTTTATGTCACTGACGTATTTACAGGTGCAAGTCCTGCAAGTAAGCGTTCTATCCGTTTTATAACAGAGATTGCATGGCAGTCTCATTTTGTGACAAATATGTTTATCCGTCCTACAAAAGAGGATCTAAAAACTTTTAAATCTGATTTTACAGTTTTTAATGCATGTAAAGCGGTCAATGAGAAATGGCAAGAGCATGGTCTTAACTCTGAAGTATTTGTTCTTTTTAATATTGAAGAGAATATGGCGATTATCGGCGGTACTTGGTATGGTGGAGAACTCAAAAAAGGGATTTTCTCTATGATGAATTACTGGCTTCCATTAGAGGGGAAACTCTCTATGCACTGTTCTGCAAATATAGGCAAAGATGGAGATACTGCACTTTTCTTTGGACTAAGCGGAACAGGTAAAACGACACTCTCTACTGATCCTCAGCGCCGTCTTATCGGTGATGATGAACATGGTTGGGATGATGAGGGTGTATTTAACTTTGAGGGTGGATGTTACGCAAAAGTGATCAATCTTGACCCCTCAAGTGAACCTGAAATTTTTGGTGCTATCAAAAGAGGTGCACTTTTAGAAAATGTTATGTTTGACTGTGAGGGTGCTGTTGATTATGCTAGTTGTGTAAAAACTGAAAATACTCGTGTTTCTTACCCAATCGAGCACATCGAAAACCATGAACCATCTTTAATGGGCGGACATGCTCAAAATATTATCTTCTTAACAGCGGATGCTTTTGGTGTTCTTCCTCCAGTGAGTAAACTTTCTAAAGAACAGGCAATGTACTACTTTTTAAGTGGATATACAGCTAAAGTTGCTGGAACTGAGCGTGGGATTACTGAGCCGGTTGCAACTTTTAGTGCTTGTTTTGGTGAAGCGTTTTTACCTCTTCATCCGACGGTATATGCGAAACTTCTTGGTGAAAAAATAGATAAACATCGTGTACATGTGTATCTTGTAAACACTGGTTGGAGTGGCGGTGGATATGGTGTTGGTAAGCGTATGAGTATCAAAGATACTCGTGCTTGTATCAATGCTATCTTAGATGGAAGTATCAATGAGTGTGAATTTGACACAACTGATATCTTTGGTCTGGAAGTTCCAAAAACACTCGGAGAGATCAATCCAAGTGTTTTAAATCCTCGCAATGCATGGGAGGATAAAGTGGCTTATGATGCTACAACGAAGAAGCTTGCGGCTATGTTTATCAAAAACTTTCAAAAATATCAAACTGCAGACAGTGCTTTTGATTTTTCAGAAGCTGGCCCAAGAGGTTAATTGCTACTACGCATGTAAGTCATTTTGCTTACATGTAAAGCGCTCAGCGAATGCAAAGCACTAATTTTATAATTCAGTCGCTCTTTTATACGCGGCTTCTATTGCTTTTATACATCCGTTTCTTACACCATTTTCTTCTAAGGCGCTATATCCAGCAGCCGTTGTACCACCTGGACTCATAACAGCATCTTTTAAAAGAGCAGGGTGAACATCTTGAATTATTTCACTAAAACCTAAGAAAAGTCCGCGCATCAAACTCATCGCATCATCACGCTTAAGCCCTTGTTTTACTGCACCATCTGCTAATGCTTCTGCGATGAGTGCGAGGTAGGCAGGTCCACTTCCTGCAAGTGCTGTAGCAATGTCAAGCTCTTTTTGTGAAGATACCCAAAGAGTTGCTCCAATAGCACTAAATATAGTGATAGCTTCATTCATGCAAGCAGTTTCACCAGTCAATGTAGTCATAGACTTTCCGATGTTTGCTGCAAGATTTGGCATTGCTCTTACATAATTTTTAGCTTGAATATTGAGTTTTAGTTTTTCTATAGCTGTGCCAGCGAGAACAGAGTAAAGAGTCTTGGCTTCACCTAAGATAAGTATTTTCATAGCTGTAATGTTTGCAGGTTTGACACAGAGTATGAGTGTTTTATTGGTTGCGTCGAAGTTTGCAAAAAGAGTTTTTGTGATACTTTTTTGTAGCTTTTCTTCAAAGCTTATAAGTTTTTGCATATCTCTTCCGACAAGTTCTATTTCATATTCTGAAATAAGACCGGCAGCAATGGCATATGCCATATTTCCATTACCGACAAGGGTGATTTTTTCTTTCATGATTTAATCTTTTTGTAGAAAATTTGACAGTTTTTCGGAGACTCCATATGGAGAGTTGTCAGCTAAGATCACTTGCAACATAGTGCTGTTGTCTGTATTGAAAATAAGTGGACCTACAAAATTTACATATGAATCTTCAATTGGAGTTGCAACGATAAGCATATTGTAAACGAGAAAATTTGTAGTTTCACTGATCTCAAGGAGTTCCTGAACAGCCGAGGGAATATCAATATTATATTCGCGTAGAACAAAGGGATTTATTAGGGTAAAAGATGGTTCATTAGCATCTACAACTTGAAGTCTTGCAAAAACATCATCTATCGTTTTTAGCTCCATCTTTGTGATATTTTCAAAACCTAACAACGGACTTTTTAACTCAAATATCATAAATAAACCTTTAGAATGAACATAGGTATTATTGTAGCACATTTGCAGTAATTTAGTTGTCACTTAATGTAGGGTAACAATTATTTTCGATAAAATAACACTCTTAACAAAAAGAAGGATTTATTTTGATACTAGCAAAAACATTATTCCCATTACTCGTGATTTTTATTATTTTTACTGGATGTAGCAGTAAGGATGATGATGAATATAACAAACCAGCGACGTACTGGTATTCTAAAATCGTTGAAAGTGTCTCGATAGGCAACCTCGACAAGGCAGATAACTACTACAGTTCTCTTCAAGGTGAACATATAGGATCACCTCTGCTTCGTGAAGCAACACTGATTTTGGCAGTCGCACACATGCAAAATGATGAGTATATTTTAGCTGATCACTTTTTAGATGAGTATATCAAAAGATATGCAAATCCAAATGAGAAAGAGTATTCAGAGTATATGTCTGTAAAAGCAAAATATCTCGCTCTTCCACATCCTCGTCGTGATCAAGCAGGAATAGATGATGCAATACAAGCTTCGAAGAACTTTAAAATTAAATATCCAAATTCTATATATTATCCACTTGTAGACATGATGCTTACAAAACAGTATCTAGCGCAAGCGGCACTAAACGAGAGTATAGCATCGCTTTATGATAGAGTCGATAAACCTAAAAGTTCAAAGTATTACAGAGGTCTAGAAAAACAAGAATGGATAAAATGGGATGAGATCAATCGTGAAAAAAGTGCTTGGTATAGAGAGTGGTTTGAGGGTGATGGAACTTCGAGTTGGTATGATTTTATGATACCAAAAACACAAAGTGTCGTTTCAAGAAATAGCATTCAAGGTGATGATAATGTTACAGATTATGGAGCAAAAAAATAATGCAATTAAGTAACTTTAGCGAGTTTCCTGCGAATATTCCCGTTATTGCTGAAGATGAAATATTTTTATATCCGTTTATGATCTCTCCACTTTTTTTAAGTGATGAGAAAAATATCGCTGCTGCAAATAAAGCTATGGATGAAAATACTTTAGTCATTGTATGTTCGACAAAGCCTGAACATGAGGGAAAAAGAGATTATGATTCACTTTATAAAGTGGGTGTTATAGGCTCGATTATGAGAAAAGTAGCTTTGCCTGATGGAAGAGTAAAAGTACTTTTCCAAGGTCTTGCCCGCGGAGAATTACTTTCACATGTGAGTGATACACCTATGATTGCAAGTATAAATGTATTGCAATCGAGTGTGGCAAATGAGCTTAGACTTGATGCTGTTTTGGAAGTTGTCAGAGAAAAAGTGCGTGCGCTTTCTCAGGTCAGCGGTTATTTCCCGCCTGACTTATTACGGACGATAGAAGATAATCATGAATACAATCGTATTGTAGATCTTATATGTAGTAGTATTAAATTGAAAAAAGAGCAGGCCTATAAACTCTTTTCTGAAACAAATGTGGAAGAGCGTTTTTTAATCTTAATAGACTATCTCATCGAAGAGATTGAAGCCAATAAACTTCAAAAAGAGATAAGAAGTAAAGTTCACTCTAAAATAGAAAAAGTGAATAAAGAGTACTTCTTAAAAGAGCAGTTAAAACAGATTCAAAGAGAGCTTGGCGTTGATTCTCAGCGGGATGAAGAGATAGAAGAGTATCGTAAAAAGCTTATTGCTAAAAAACCTAAAATGGGTGAAGATGCTTATAAAGAGATCAACAAACAGATAGAGCGTTACGCAAGAATGCATCCGGATTCTGCTGATGCGGGGATGATACAAAGCTACTTAGAGTGGACGCTTGATATTCCATTTGGCGAGATGGCAAAAAAAGCGTTAAAAATTGAAAATGTTGAAAAACAGCTTGATGAAGATCATTTTTCACTGAAAAAACCAAAAGAGCGAATTGTAGAGTATTTCGCAGTAAAAGAACTTCTTGAACTCAGAGGAAAAAAAGATGAAAATTCTGCTGGGGCGATCCTTTGTTTTAATGGACCTCCAGGCGTTGGTAAAACCTCACTTGCAAACTCTATTGCAAAAGCGCTGCATCGTCCACTAGTGCGTATTGCGCTTGGCGGATTAGAAGATGTAAATGAGCTTCGTGGACACAGACGTACATATATAGGTGCTATGCCTGGGCGTATCGTTCAAGGGCTTATAGATGCAAAGAAGATGAATCCTGTTATTGTTCTTGATGAGATAGATAAAGTTGCACGCTCTCATAGAGGTGATCCTACCGCTGTTCTTTTAGAGATACTTGATCCTGAACAAAATAAAGAGTTTAGAGATTATTATCTTAACTTCAATATCGATCTTCGAGATGTTATCTTCATTGCAACCGCAAATGATGTTGGAAGTATTCCAGCACCACTTCGTGATAGAATGGAATTTATAACTGTAAGCAGTTATACGCCGCAAGAGAAATTTGAGATTGCTAAGCGTTATCTCTTGCCTCAAGAGATAAAAAAACATGGACTGAAAAACTCAGAACTCTCTGTTTCTAAACCAGCTCTTCAAGAGCTTATTCATAAGTTTACGCGTGAAGCAGGGGTGAGAAATCTTCGTCGTCGCATCGCAGATCTTACTCGTAAAGCTGCAAAGATGTTGCTTCAAAATAAAGAGCTTACGAAAGTTTCTGTTTCTGTAAAAAACTTAAAAGAGTTCTTTGATAAGAGCGTTTTTGAGATTGAAAAAACTGATAAAATTCCTGTCATTGGAATTGTTAATGGTCTTGCATGGACAAGTGTCGGCGGTGATGTACTCAAAATTGAGACTATACGTATTAAAGGCAAAGGAAATATGCAGATTACTGGGAGCCTTGGTGAAGTTATGAAAGAGTCTGCTAGAATCGCACTGAGTGTTGTCAAAACACTTATCGATGAGGGCAAACTTGAGATTTCTCCAGAAAATATTCCTATGACATTTGAAGAAAAAGAGAAAAATACCAAGCTCGATGCTAGCGAAGTCTATAAAAGATATGACTTACATGTACATGTTCCAGATGGTGCGACTCCAAAAGATGGACCAAGCGCGGGGATTGCTATGACAACGGTTATGGCATCAATTCTGAGTTCAAAAAAAGTTCGCTCAGATCTTGCTATGACAGGCGAGGTTTCTCTTCGTGGAGATGTTTTACCTATTGGCGGGCTCAAAGAAAAACTCATTGCTGCACATAAAGCAGGGATGACAAAAGCTGTAATCCCGCAAAAGAATTATGAAAGAGACCTTATTGATATACCAAAAGAGGTTCAAGACGACATAGAGATTATTGGAGTTAAGAGAATAGAAGAGGTTTTAAAACTAGCGCTTATCTAATAGCTTAGAGCTATTAGATAAAGTGGCTTAGATAGAGAGTCTACTTATTTGTTCTATGAGATCATGCGCACGGACAGGCTTCATTAAAAAACCATTCGCCCCACTTTCAAGAGCTTCACTCTTTTTCGTTTCATCTGTTGTGAGCATAATAATAGGTAGTTGCTTTAGATTGTCATCAGCACGAACAATCTTAAGCATCTCTATACCACCCATGACCGGCATGATGATGTCTAATAAGATAATATCTATATCACTTACGGACTTGAGTATTTCGATGGCATCAGTGCCATTTCTTGCTTCTAAAACTTCAGATATATTATCTTGTTTCGTGAGCATAGACTTGAGTAGTTTAAGGTTGATCATATCATCATCAACTGCTAAAATTTTTAATTTTTTATCTGACATCTCTTAATCCTTGGCTAAACAAATTTTTCAAACACTAAACGTAGTAGATCTTTATTTACGATATTTTTGATTATTTCATGCACATATAAAGCATCAGTTTCTTCCGCTTCACTAGCAGGATCTACCATCATAACAAGGTATATCTCTGAATCGAACTCTTTAGTAGTGTTTGAAAGGTCTGCGAGATCAAGTCCGCTTAGTTCCTTATCAAAGAGTGCTAGTTTATATCTATTGTGTTTGAGTTTCTCTTCCATATCAGCTACATTTTCTGCGATCTCATACGTGTATTTCAGTTCTTCAAGCACACGTGCAAAGAGTTTTGTTTCAATCTTATTTTTCTTTGTTAGTAAGATATCTGCTTTATATGCTTTTGAAGCAATTTCTACTTTTTCATCTAAAATTACGGTCGCTTCCAGTTCATTTTGAATCTCTTCTTCTTTATCAGCGCTATCTTCAACTATCTCAGAAACTATTAGCACTTCTTCCGAGATTTTTTCAATCTCCGTATCTGCAATTATTCTTTCACTGTCATTATTTGCATCGACAATTAAATCGCTTAGAAATTGATTTAAGATAGATACAATTTCAGAACGTACTAAAGGTTTTGTGGTGTACTCATCTAATCCATGACTCAAAAAGCGTTCTCTGTCTCCTTTAAGAGCATTGGCTGTAAGGGCAATAATTGGAACATGTGGAACATCGAAATCTTCTTCATAATCAAGTATTTCTTGAGTAGCTTCAACACCATCTAGAACAGGCATTTGAATATCCATAAATACAATATCAAATTTTCCACTTTTACGCTTTTGAAATGCTTCAAGTCCATTGTTGGCCAAAGTAACAGTTAAGCCTAAATCTTCCAAAGTTCTTTTTATAAGTTTTTGGTTGATGACATTGTCTTCCGCAACAAGAGCAGATGCCGCAAATTTTGAACTTTTTTCATCAAAAAGTTTTCGACGAGCTTTTTTATTTTTTTGTTCATTAAATGATGATGCGTCATAATTTTCAAGAACTGATTTTAACTTTGTTGAATTTAAAGGCTCATACAATGTTTTAAAGATATTAAGACCCAGTGTCTCAATCTTTTTCATATAGTACGATTTTGTAATCAAAATCATAGCTTCTGGAGATTTACTAAAGTTTAGTAAATCATTTTCATCAGAGAAATCATAATCAACAAACAAAAGGTCATAATTTATCTGCTGCTCAAGTCTATTGAGTTCATCAAGATCTTTGAATGAAGTATAACTTACACCATAAAAATCTAAGTACTCACGTAAATATTTACTCTGAGATTTTGTTTTAACTGAAGAGTCAAGGATAAGGGCATTAATATTTGAGAATGAACCTTTATTGCTCTCATTGAGAGTTTCAATCTCCTCAAACTCAAGAGTAAAGAAGAAAGTCGTTCCATGACCGACTTCACTTTCCAGATCAAGGATACCGCCCATAAGCTCAACAAATCTACTCGAAATAGTAAGACCAAGACCTGTCCCACCATATTTACGAGTAATGGATGTATCGGCTTGACTAAAGGCTTCGAAAATACGTGATTTTTGTTCACTGGTAACACCGATACCGCTATCTTGAACTTCGAATTTTATTTTAATTTTACCGCTATTTTCAGATGGTATATGGCGGATATTAACATTAATGCTCCCACCACTATTTGTAAATTTAACCGCATTTGAAAGAAGGTTGATAACAACCTCTTTGATCTTCGTTGGATCACCTTTAATAGGACGCTCTAGGTATGGATCGATGTAACAGCCAAGGTCAATATGTTTTTCTGATGCGCGTACAGAATAAACTTCAACAGCACTTTCAAACTCTCTAATTGGATTAAACACAATCTCTTCAATCTCAAGCTTATTACTTTCAATTTTTGAGAGGTCTAGAATATTATTGATAATTTCAAGAAGATTTTCTGATGATTTTTCAATAATATCAATAAACTCTCTTTGTTCTGAAGAAAGGTCCGTATCTTTTAAGAGTTCAGTAAAACCGACGATCCCGTTTAATGGTGTACGTATCTCATGAGACATATTTGCAAGGAACATTGATTTTGCTTCACTGGCCTCCATCGCATACTCTTTATCGTTACGAGTCTGTTCAATGATATCTTCAAGAAGTTGATAAGCTTGCGCTGTTCCTGAAGCTGTATCAAGATTGATATTTCTATTTTCTTCACCCTCTCCCGTGTCCTTTGCAACACGCTTTAAAACGGATTCGAGATTTTTGATATTTCTAGCAATATCATTTGAAAGTAAAAATCCAAGAAGACCGACAATTATTGAAATAAGCCAGATAGAAACAGCAATTGCAAGTATTTGGATTGCATTTGTTTGAACGATCTTTGCTCTGCTATCCATCTCTTGTAAGATAACTTTTTTACCTTCTGTAATAACATTTTCTTTTTCAGAGAGCATAGTAAACCAGATACCTGATTCTGTATCATATTTCCCACTTTTTGCTACCTCTAGGATATTTGAACGCTCTTCTGTAATATCGCTACCAAGTTCGGCACTGTCATCACTTTTAAATAGAAGATCAAGCTTACTAGAAGTCGTTTTGTCAAGTTCTGAGTAGTTTATGGAGTCGGCTTTACCTATAAATAAGAGCCATTTGTTAATCTGTTCTGCTTCAAGCGGAGTTGAGCGAGCAAGGGTATAAGAGATATAATCTCGCTCCGCTGCTGTATATTCTTGTGCACGAACAAGTGAAAGATATGCTGTCGCAAGTGAAGAGATTTTTTCATCTACATGGATAAGAGCAATATTTTCAATTCTTGTTAAAATTGTGTCTTGTGCTTTACCATAAGTTTTATAGAAGATAGTATCAAAATCTACTTTTTGAGTATCTACAGTTCCTCTAACTTTACTGATCTCTTGAAGAATAGATTTTATAGTAACACTGTTTTTACATGCTTGACAGTTTTCTATTCCATGGGAATGGTCGTGTAAATCAGTTAAAGTTCCGATCTTTGAGAGGTACTCTTTGGCACTTTTGTTTACTAACTCGCGTTGAGCCATAAGTGAGTTATGTGTTGTTTGAGATGCATTTCCGAGATACATAATCGTCATACCACGTTCACGTGATATATTGTCAAGTAAGTGTGTTAAATATCTGTTTTCTTGTAACTTTGCTTGTAGCTTAGTCGCACCTTGATAGCTTATATATGCATTATAAACATAATACGAAGCCAATGAAAAAAGAATAATAATTGGGAATAAACTTATGAGTCTTAGTCTGTTTTTGAGTCCTATTTGCATTGTCCTAGTTCCTTATAATTGATTTATGAAGTTTTTCAAACGAATCAGTAACTGTTTCATCTCTTGTTTATCAGTTACAAATAAGAGATCTTTTAAAACTTGAGAGATTTTAGTTACTCTAAGATTATCCGCAGTTCCTTTTATGTTCATTACAATATCATATAAGGCAGTCTTATCGTTAGTTTCTACAGCTGTTTCAAGCACTTTTAAACGGGACTCAGCTTGTTCTTTGAAGTCTCCTAAAAGTTCTTCAATAAGATCTGAAGGTAAACCGAGTTCATTGATAGCTGCTGATTTATCATAATCAAGTGTTTCAAGATCTTCTGCTGGTGAGTTTGTTTCTTCTGGAATCTTATAAAACTCTTCTTTTGAGCCGACAAAATTGTCTAAGTCATCTATATCCAATATTTCAAGAGGATGCTCTTGTAGATTAGCAGGTTGCTCTTCATCAAGTATGAGGCTTATATCATAGATATCACCACCATCTGCATGAGGCGCTAATGGTTCTTGAACAGTTTCTTCCTCTTTATCAAAATCTTTTAATAAAAAGAGATCATCATCTTCTTCTTTGGAAGTTTCAACTGTAGTAGAAAGCTTTTCATCGGATATTTTTTCTTTATTTGGTTCTATTGAAAGCTCTTTGCCTTCAAGTTTAGAAATTATTGTATAGAAGTGGTCAAGTGTGGCTCTGATTTCATCCATGTTAGAAGAAGTATTGATAATGCTCAATACCTCAAAAGCATCTTCAATTCTTAAGTTAGCTGCAACACCTTTAAGTTTAGAGATAAAAGTTTCAAATCACTTAAGTCGTCATTGGTAAGATGAGTATAGAGTTCTTCTTTAAAATCATATGATTGCTGGATAAAGTCACCAATGAACTCTTCAATAAGATCAACTGGTAAACCTAATTCATCAGACGCAACTTGTGGGTTATAAACATAATCTTTACTTACATGTAAGTTGTTGATATAATTAGCATGTGCACCATCTGAAGAGATTGTATAATCTCCGAGCATAGGTTTTGTTTTTATTTTTTCATCTACAATTTTTTGGACTTTTGGTTCTTCAAGAGGTGTTGGAATATCTTCTGTTTGTTCGTCAAACTCAGCAAATGCAAAGTCACTATCAATATCAAGTTTTTCTTCATGAGTCTCACTTGGGACATAGAGATCTTCTATCTCAAGTGGAGCATTGAAATCAAAATCATAAGGATCATTAATGATATTGCCTGTTGGAGGTGTTTCAAAAGGATCTGGCTCACTAAGTACGACACCTTTTTCATTTTCAAGACTTGGTATATACTCATGGCCAGACTCAAAGTCAATGTTTTCAGTAGGTGTCTCTGCCCGTCCTAGTTTGCTTTCTTCTATCTCTCTGCCGTCTAATGCTCTCAGCTTCGCAAGAGTAATAGCATAAGCAACCTGGCTTGGAGCATCGGTTAAATAAAGGGTTTCTATCTCGATTGTTGCGCTGAACTCTCTGTTCTTTGCACTAATGATAACTTTAGCTTCAGGGATATCTGAGTTTAAAATATAATAAATCCAATTGAAGTTTTTAAAATTATGAATATAGAGCCACTTGCAAATCTCAGCTCGAAATTCTTCTAAAATCAGCATAGATGTTTGCAGATGAATTAAGGATTGTATTTGAGGCATATATCTTAAT
>CAISHH010000162.1 GCA_903885085.1 uncultured Campylobacterales bacterium | reverse complement strand
GCAAAAAAGTGCGGTGAGTAGAAATAGATTTGTAAGTTTTGCTTTGGATGCAGGTTATATCAGCACAAAAGCAGTCAGGCTTCCAAACAGCTTTACCACTACAAATGTCGCACTCAGCGACAGCATCGATATCTTTGGAAAAAGCAGTTATAAGATAGAGGAGCTTTCTTTACATCTTCAAGAGAATAAAACGCTTTTAAATATCCAAAAAGAAAAACTTTTCACCTCTTTAGTCACGATGATAAGCGCATATCGGGAGATACAAGAGAAACTTACTTTACATGTAAGCCTTTTGGATGAGCAACAAAAGATCTTCGATAGACTCAGTTTATTAAACAGATCTGGGACTGTTTCAGATATGGATCTTTTAAGATTTAAAAATACACTGACGCTCTTAAAGACACAAATACTAGATGAACAAAATAGCGTTCTAAAGATGAGACAACAGCTCCATAACTACGCTCAAAATCAAACTATTCCCTCACTTCATGATACGACGGTTGCATCCACAAAAGAGCAGTATCTTCACCAAGACCAAAATCTTAAACTGAGCGATATAGCAGCTTTGCGCTTGAGAAATCAGTCAGATTCGCTCTCTCACAGTTATCTGCCCGATCTAGTAGCCGCAACTGCGTACCAAAAGATAGATGATCCAACAGCAAATGGGGATAATTACTCCTTTGATTTGAGTCTACATATTCCACTTTCAAGTGGTGATTTTAAACAAAGTGAAGCGTTAAAAGCTGAGGCTCTTTCTGTAAAATCTAATGATGTAGAATATAAAATTCAAAGAGAAAATGAATACCTTGAGAGAATACAAACGATAGAAAGTACATCACAACAGTTGAAAATTCTTGAAGATAATCTCGGCGACTATCAGCACAGCGAAGATGTTATTAAAGTTGCTTATCTCAAAAAATATGTGGATTTTAACACCTACATGCAAGTCCTTACACAGACACTTAGTATAAAAGAGCAGATCATACAGATGAAATATCAAAAAAATAGAGAAACGATATTATTAAATACTATCGCATCAGGAGCAATTTATGAATAAAATATTTTTTTTAGCACTTAGTTTTGTAGCATCACTCTATGCTTCAATTCAAGAGAGTCATGTGCAAGTGAGCGTTGTTACACCAATGAATTCGGATATGAATATCCAAATAGATGTGCAGGCAATTAGCGAAGCTACAAGCTCTTATATCGTGAATACTCCCTTTGATGGAGTCCTTCATACTCGTGTTTTAAATACGCAAAAAGTCAAAAAAGGTCAAGTGATAGCAACCATAGAAAACACACAGATGGGCAATAAAAAAGAAACTGCCAAATATAATCTTCTTGTGGGAAAAAAACAGCTTGAAGTTGAGGAAAAAAAACTGCAAGCCTCTCATGAGATGCTTAAACTCGGAGTTATAAGTAGCAATGACTATCTCACGCAAGAATCAATGCTCAATGAGAAAAAGATAGCTCTTTCAAATGCAAAAAGTGAATTTGTAAATGTAGACGGCTTAATGAAAAAAAGTGCTATAAAAGCGCCAGTCAGCGGATATATTTCACAGCTTCAAGCTGATGGTACTTATCTTACGTATGCAAGTCCGATTTGTAAAATTGAAAATGAAAACGTACATGTAAGACTTTTTGTACCACTTTACTATGTTAAAAATCTTAAAATCGGACAAAATGTTACCTTACATGTACGCGGTAATATTATCCAAGCAAAGATATCACAAATCCTCTCTACTACGACAAATAATCTTGTGGATGTGATTGCTACGACTAAAGAGAGTATGCAAATAGGACTGAGCCTTGAAGCAAGCATTCAGATACAGAATAAAAGCGGATGGATTATTCCAAAAGATTCTATCGTCCTTGTGCAAAATCGTCCGGCTATTTATATTATCCAAAATCATATTGCTCATCTTCATTTTGTGGATGTACAAAAAGATATGATCAATAAAGTTCTCATCGTCGATCACCTCAATAAAGATGACAAGATTGCTTTGGAAAACTCTTATATGCTTGAAGAAGGTACTATTGTCGAGGTCAAAAAATGAAAGGAAAAACCTTTTTTCTTTATATCTTAAAAAATAAGTTAGCTATCTTACTCGTTATTTTATTGCTTGCATTACTTGGCTATAAGCTCTCCTCATCGATTCCAAAAGGGGTCTTGCCAAATGTCTTTTTCCCTCGCATTGAAGTGGATATTGAAAATGGTTATTCACCGATACAGCAGATGCTTTTTTCCGTCACAAAACCCAGTGAAGAGGCTTTAAAGACTGTAACTGATGTCGAAAAGATTGTCTCAAGCACTTCTATAGGTTCGACGACTATCAGTTTGAATTTTAACTGGAATATCGATCCAAATCTTGCCTATCAGCTTGTTCAAGCACGTATCGCAGATATCAAAAACCGTATTCCATCCGATGCAGTGATTACTATCCGTCAATCTACACCAAGTATCTATCCTGTTGCTATCTATTCCATAGGCTCAAATACACTCTCTCGTGCAAAGCTGAGTGAGAAACTCTACTATGAACTCAAACCCGTTTTGCTTGGAGTAAAGGGAGTCTACGATATCGACATGAAAGCGCCGCAGTGGAGTGAGTATAAACTTCTTTTAGATGCCACCAAGATGCATAGTTACAATCTTAACGTTCAAGCTGTTATAGAGCAGTTAAAAGCACAAAATATGATAGAGTTTTTAGGTCTTATAGAAGATTATCATAGACAATATGTCCTCTCGCTCTATCAAAAAAGTGAAGACGCTTCTACACTTTTAAACCTCAATATTGCATTATCCAATGGTCAGTCCATCAAGATAAGTGATATTGCACTTCTCGTGGAAAAAGAAAATCCTACAAAAAATTTCAGTGCTTCTAAAGGGTTTAAAAATAGTGTCGTCTTTGATCTTTTACGCCAGCCAAATGCAAACTCTATTGATGTGGTAGATGGGTTTAATGCAAAGTTGGCAGAACTTGCTCCAAAACTTAAAAAAGAGGGAATCGAGATAAAAAGCTCTTACGATGATACAGAGTTTGTAAAAGAGGCGATCAAAAGCGTAGGGGAAGCTATTTTCTTGGGCGGTATTATCGCTGTTTTAATCATATTTTTCTTTTTACGTAAACTAAAACTCTCTCTTATTTCACTCTTGATTATCCCTATCACATTTTTAATTACCATCATAGGTATGAAATTTGCCAATATTGACATCAATATCTTTTCACTTGCTGGAATGGCCGCAGCACTTGGCGGACTTATCGACCAGATGATCATTGTTATAGAAAATATCGAACGCCACTTTAAAAAGGGATTATCAAAAAAAGATGCAGTTATAGAAGGTTCTATCGAAATACTCCCTATCATGGCGATTGCGACATTTTTAGCCATTCTTATTTTCGTACCGCTTCTCATGGTAAGCGGTGTTGTTGGGCTCTTTTTTAAACAGCTTGCTTTCGTATTGGTTGTGACATACTTCACCTCTCAACTAATAGCGATCTTTTTAACTCCAATTATTGCCTACATTGCTCTACCTGAACATGAAGAGGATAAACCCGATTTTTTAGAGCCTTTGATCACACGTTATAAAGCTTTTTTAGCAAAATCAATGGATTACGCTTGGATCTCGATCCCTGTCATTTTAGGCAGTTTTGCGCTTAGTTTTTATCTTTATAGCTCCATTCCATCCACATTCTTGCCAAAATGGGATGAGGGAAATATCGTCGTTGATATGGTTTTACCTCCGGGAACTTCACTTGATCAAAGCCAAGAAGAGTTTCAAAGTGTCGGTAATATTTTAGATAAATCACCAGAAGTAAAAAGCTGGACGATGCGCATAGGAACAGCACTTGGACAAGTAAGTACACAGGCAAATCAAGGTGATTTTTTAGTGACACTCAATAAAAATGTAAATACTTTTGACACAATAGATAAACTGCGTAAAAAGATAGAATCTCAAGTACCAAACCTAGAAGAGTTAGGGCTTTCACAAGTGCTTGAAGACAGACTCGGAGATATTATGGGTGCTGATGCTCCGATCTCTGTTATGCTCTTTGGTACAAATCCAGATGAGCTTATAAAAGAGGGATATCGTCTCAAAGATGCACTAAAACCTATTAAAGATATTGAAGAGGTAAATGTTCTCACTTCTTATGCATCACCCTCTATCAATATCCGACTCAAACCTAATGCTACCGCTCTTTATGGCATCGATGAAAACACGCTTATAGCTCAAATACGTACACTCTATTATGGAGAAGTTGTTGCCTCTGTGGCGGAGGGTGAAAAGCTCATCAATATCAGAGTTCTTATGGACAGACCAAGAGTTGATCCTATCGCTTATTTGCAAAAAGAGCTTCTTATCTACTCTCCTAGAGAGAAAAAGAATATCCCTCTTTTTGAGATAGCAGATATAAGCTATAAAAATAAAGTCGCTGAGATCACACACTATAACCTTTCACCTGTTTGTATTTTAGGAGTGAGATTTAAAGGCAATGATATGTCTTTGGTTGTGAAAAATATCCAAAAAACTATCGACAGCGCAAAGATTGCACCTGATATCACAACTGATATTAGTGGTTTTTATAAAGAACAGCAAAAATCATTTAAAGAGATGAGTTATGTGGTTTTATTTGCAGTTATGATCATATTTATCGGCTTGCTTTTAAATTTCAGCGATTTAAAAATCGCTTTAAATATTTTGATAGCACTACTTTTTACACTGACTGGTGTTTTTATAGCTCTGAAAATCACAGGAAAACCTTTGGATATCACAGCCTTCATGGGAATGCTTATAGTGCTGAGTATTGTCATAAATAATAATGTTTTGATATATAATTCTTATCAAATACATACTTCAGTAGATGAAAAAGAGCGTATCATTGATGCTATAGCAATGCGTATCCGTCCAGTTTTGATGACGATGTTTTCAAATGCCTTTGCTCTTTTACCTGTGGCTCTTGCCGTTGGAAGTGGTACGCAGATCATTCAAGATTTGGCGATTGCTATTATGGGTGGCTTGTTTTTTGCGATTGCTGTAAACTTATACATCATGCCGCTATTTTTTTATTTTATTCAAAAAAAGGGGGAAAGTGAATATTACCAACAGTAAAATGTATTATGAATTTTCAAAAGAAAAAAGAACTAAAGAGGGATTTACCTCTCTTTAGTTTTTCATATTAGAGTGTGTGAATGTAAGTTGCAACTTTTTTAATCTCTTCGCTTGAGAGACCTTTTGCTTGAGCCGCCATTATATTTTTCATAGCTCCTCCGTAGGTACCACTTTGATATCCTTTGAGGGCATCTTCGATTTTTGCTATTTCCCAACCTTTGATGATTTGTGACGAACCAAGTGCTTTTTTCTCAGCACTATTTCCGTGACAACTTTTACATTTATTGAAAACAGCTTCTCCGCTGACTTCTGTAGTATTGGTTACAGCGATAGGTTGTGTTGGCACTTTTTGTGTTTGAACAGGTGCTTGTTCTGCTTTTGTTGGCACTTTCTCTACTGAAACCGGTGCTTTTTCTTCTTGAACAGGCATTTTTTCTGCTTGTGCTGGTACTTTTTCTTCTTGGATAGGTGCAACTGTTTGTGCTTGAGATGTTATATTTGTGTCTGCGGATGCTTCTGCTTTTTGATTTGAGTCATTACACGCTGTAAAGAAGAGTGATATCACAAGTGGGAGTATATATTTCATATTTTGTTTCCTTTATGTATTCTCAAAGATTCAGACTTCAAGTTAATGTCGAAATTATATGTGTAAGTTGGTTAAAGAAGAATTATCAACTTTTTTACTTTTTTTGTGGCAGAATAATTTCAGGTTATATTCCAAAGAGTAGGAAAAAGAATTTTGTAAATTGTGTTGATGGATGGTACAATTTACATAAAATATTCAATAGTTTTTGTCTATAATGAGACTATATAATAGAGTTAAAAATCAAAAAAATTATCTGTCATTAGATGGCAAATTTTCTAAGTCTTTAACATCTGGGGAGCAATATGTGTCTGTACTTTGGGAAGCGTTGAATAATATCAACAACATTACAATTGGTTTATTACTTTTATCGTTGGGACTTGCTCTCTTTTATGAAATGATCAATGGCTTTCATGACACTGCAAATGCGGTGGCTATGATTATTTATACAAACT
>CAISHH010000161.1 GCA_903885085.1 uncultured Campylobacterales bacterium | reverse complement strand
CTGCTTGCACGCCGCTGGGAAAGCGCCCTGCTCGTCAATGTCGATAACAACACCCTGAAACGATTGATGGGCAACAAGGAAGCATTAGCTGCCCTCATGAACATAGAAGGCTTCCGTAATCTGAATCAGGAAATCGAAACCATAATCAATAAATCCGAAGCCGTCAAAAAAGCAAAGAAAGAGGCAAATGACAAAGAGGTGACAGAACGGGAGAAAAAAGAACTCACAGCAGAAGAAAAAGAGTACAAAACCCTCCGAAAACAGATTCAGGAAAAACTTATCAAATTTGCTACCCGCATTCCGGTCTTCATGTATCTGACTGATTACCGTGAACGCTCTCTCAAAGACGTTATCACCAAACTTGAACCAGGACTCTTCAAAAAAGTAACCAATCTATCAGTCAAAGATTTTGAACTACTCGTAAGCCTCGGAGTATTCAACAGCGCGCTCATGAACGACGCCATCTACAAATTCAAACGCTACGAAGATGCCAGCCTCTCCTACACCGGCATAAACAAACACGAAGGAGAGAACATCGGCCTCTACGATACCGTACTCAGCCCTAAAGATTATCCGGCAATATTTGAAAATATGAGTCAGCCGAGATTATAGATATCTGATTAGTACCAACCCATCAAAAATTTAAAGCCGGGGTGCTTCAGAATTGAAGAAGCTTAATGTGAACTTGCTATTTTTTCAGTTTAACAAATAATTTCGGGGGATCTGTTACGATGCTTTTCCGATGGATTCCTGCATCTAATAATCCTTAACGGGTTTTAAAATCCGTTTTCTGAAGCGACCCCGTTTACGGGCTTTTCAGGGGTCAATACTAGACATAAGAACACATTTTGTCTATGTCTGCTACGGGGTAGAAAAAGATATCAGTAAAACGACTCTTTTTTTCGTGAGACATGATTTTTTTAACCAACATCGCCGTTTTTTTTTGCTAGGGAAAACCATGCATCGTATAACAAATTTTCGTAAGTAACTTCAGGCATATCTGTATATAAAGTCTTTGATATAACCGTTTCCATTATACTTTGTATTTGTTGAATTGGTATAGCAACCTCTTCAGGAAGAGAGTCATCTCCCTTTGTTGTTTTCGAGTATCTTGACCATGTAGGATTAGTTGTCTCATATTTAACGAGAAGAGTAACTAATTCATTTAGCTCATCAGGTGGTTTTTCAAAACCTAACTTGTTAGCGGAAATCTGAATATCCTCATATAGCCTGGGTAAACGGTGCTCATTATTCAACCTTTTTTTTTGGTCTTGTAATTGGATCGGTTTGTTATATGCATCAATATCACAAAACCAAGATAGTAGTTTTTTAAGTAGCAGCTCTGTAGTATGTCTTTGCAAATAAAATAATGGTAACCCAATATCATCTAAACAGTTTTCACGATTTCCTTCATTAAGTAGGATACAAGTTGAACGATAATAGGCATGTAAATAACTTGGGGATCTCCATCGACCACCAAACCTAGAAATCCCATTTTTTAAATCTTCAGTTTTTAAATTTGGTGCCTTATCAAAAATAATGACATCCATATTTTGATCTGGCTCCTTGATATATAATCCACCTAATGGGAAAAAGTCCTGATTCATATTGCCTTATTTTAGCTATTTCACATAGCAAATTTTTTCAATCCATTGTTCAAGATTTTTAGCGATTTCCTGAGCATCATCACAAGAAATCCCTTTCTTTAAATGAATAGAAAGATACCCGCTTCCAACAATACTTAGCTCTGAGGTTATCGGCTCACAGCATAATGAAACAGGAGCATCATCTGCACCAGAAACACTGGGTGATCCTTCTTTGATTGTAAATTTGTAATCCGCATAATCAAGCTTAACCATATTATTTCCTCTGAAATTTAATTATTTAAGCCCTATAGAAATGTATTCGCAATGTAACAACTACTGCGATTTTATTTCAAATAATACTTCACATCGAATCAACCTCAAAAACTCGGCGCTGGATGGGGTCTGCTCACGAAACGGAAAAAATAGGGCGTTAAGCCTCATCCATCTGTTCGTAAAGGGCTGAGTTTGCCTTT
>CAISHH010000160.1 GCA_903885085.1 uncultured Campylobacterales bacterium | reverse complement strand
TGCAACATAATTTGCTTTGCTACCCGTAAAGTAATTGTCAAGAGAGTAGACTTCATTGTTTTCATCATATTACCTAAGAAAATTATTTTTATTTTATACTATATTTGCTGAATTAATACGTGCAAATATACTAGTACGCACCGTTTCTTTTAAGAACGACTTGAATAGTTTTGAGGAGGATTACAATATCATTCCATATACTCCAATTTCGAACATACCAAACATCTAAAACAATACGACTGGCAAAATCAACATCATTACGACCACTGACTTGCCAAAGACCTGTTATTCCCGGTTTGACCGCTAAAATAATATCGATATTATTCCCAATTTTGGAGCGTTCATTTGGCATATAAGGACGTGGTCCGATTAGACTCATCTCACCTTTGAGTACATTGAAAATTTGAGGTAATTCATCTAGGGATGTTTTACGTAACAAAGATCCGATTTTAGTGATTCTCGGATCATTGTCATATTTATGGTATATCTCGTAGTTTATTATCTCTTGAGGATGTTCAACTAAATAATTTGCCAATAATTCATCACTGTTGTTTTGCATTGATCGAAATTTGTAGCAAACAAACTCCTCACCATTTTCACCTAAACGAACTTGCTTAAAGAAAATCTTTCCGCCATCTTCACGCTTGATAAGTAGCGCGATAACACCGATGATCAACAACAACAAAGGAAATATTAAAATAGAAAGTAAGGTATCGAGAAGCTTTTTTATCCATTGATTTGTTTTACTAAGAAGATTGTTTTCAACGATAATAAGATTACTACGTGCATTAAACAGATGGATAATATGGGCATCAGAAAAATCGAAATTAGTAACGAGTGGAACAAAAATAACCTCTTGTTTATGGATAAGTGCCTCATGTAAGTGCTTCTCAAGTGCCTGAACTCCTATGGCAGATGAGATAAATAGAGTTTTTGCTTTATGCTCATCAGTTAAAACGTATCCGAGATAGGGATTTTTAAATACGTGCTTTGTAAAAAATGTATCTTCACCTATAATAGTTGATGTTTGCTTCCATGTACCGATCTTAAAAAGTAATCGCTTGAGATAGTATTTTTGTAATGGTAAAATAATCGCTGTAATAATGAAAGTAGTCATCAGAATAAATCGAGAATAGCTTTCGGATTGTTTTGTCATTGCCAAAAAAGCAAGTAAAATAATGGAAGCTAAAAAAACACCCTTGACTATCCGCTGAGTCTCTTGCCAAAAATCATACCGTTTAGTATAAATACCTTCAACGAATAGCAAAGAAATTATAGTTCCATAAAGTAATCCGAAAGCAAGATAATTACTAAGATCAGCAGGAGCAGAGCGCTCGAAACAATCACACCATTGACGCAGAAAAAAGGCAAGAACTATTACAAGGAAAATACTTATAATATCAAATGTTATCAAGAAAGTACGATTAAACCAGTTTTTCATTTAATATGCTTCTACATTAATTAACGATTTGCTATTTTTAAAAATAGCAAATTTTTCTTCTACAAATTCCTTAATCTCTTTTTCAAATCTTTCTTTGCTAAATCGCAAAGCATTTTTTCGTATTGCCGTTGGTTCAAACTTATTTTCATTTTGTTCAAAATATTCTATAGCTTCAAGTAAATCTTCGGTCGTTTGGCTGTCGAAATGTACCCCGGTAATGCCATCAAGTACTGTTTCTTTAGTGCCTCCTTGTCCAAGACAAATGACAGGAGTACCACATGCTTGGGCTTCTACGGGGGCAATACCGAAATCTTCAACTCCTGCAAAAATAAAAGCCTTAGCTTTTGAGACGTAGTTAATAATGTCTACTTTTGGTAAAAAACCTGTGAACTCTATATTGTCAGATGCAATGCTTTGCAGATAGTTTTTTTGGCTGCCATCACCTATTACAATTAATTTTTTTTGTGTACCAGAAAAAGCTTGCACAATAATATCAAACCTCTTGTATTGTTCTAGTCTTCCAACCGTAACATAATAATCTGATCTATCCAATGATAAAAGAAAATCAGCGACATCGACAGGAGGATAAATAACTTCAGAATCTCTTTTGTAGGTTTTGCGAATCCAATCTTGCACAAAATTAGAATTAGCAATGATATAGTCTGGCTTTGTAGCACCCTCAAGATCAAATTTTTGCAAATAAGGGATAAAAATCTTAAAGATGCTTTTTATACCCTTGAAATATAACCCTTGCTCTTCCCAAATATACTTGAGGTTTCTAGCTTGGAAGTATGAAATATGCAGGCAATCAGGAGAGTGAACTGACTTCGCAACAGCATGCGATGAGCTAATAAGTAAATCGATATCCCGATCAATTTTAATTTCTCTAGTAAAATAGGGAAATAAAATTAAAAAGTATCTAAAGTATTTTCCAAAATATTGCAAGCTGGTATTTTCTATCACAATGTCTTTATTGTCAAAGATGAGCTTTAAATCATTTTTGCTCATGATATTAACCAAAGTATAGCATTTCTCAAAATCAAAAACAGATTCTAAACTTTTAATGGTTCTTTCAGATCCCGCATATTTATCCAACCAATCAACTGCTAATGCTTTTTTCATTTAAATCTTTCACTTATATCTATAATCTTTTTTGCTGACGTTTCCCAGCTAAAACGTTTGATATTTTCAAACCCTTTACCTATTAATTCTTTTTGTAAATTTTCATTATTCAGTAGAGTAATAATTTTACTGGCTATACCATTCACATTATATGGATCAAAGTATAAGGCACTATCATTAAATATTTCAGGTAAAGCTGTGGTATTAGAGATTACAATAGGGCACCCGCACTCTTGTGCCTCAAGAGGAGGAATACCGAAGCTTTCGTACAAAGATGGAAAAACAAACGCTTTCGCATGCAAATACAACTCTTTTAATTCATCAGGATTATTGATATGTCCACAAAATTCTATAAATTGATTAGACACAATTTTTTCATCTTTAAATAGCTTATTATTTAAACTTCCTACTATTTTTAGATCAATATCTTTATGCTGTATCCGCACTAAGTTCATTGCATCAACAAGGCCTTTTACATTTTTACTGCTAGATATCGAACCAACATAGAGAAGATAGTTTTGTTTATTTTCTGTTGATTGAATATTGGTTTTTTTGCTCCCGAAAGAACCATTATAGATAACATCGATTTTATCAATCAATTTTATATAAGAATAATGCTTAGTAATTTCTTTTTTGGTATATTGGCTGACTGTAAAAATAAATTTACTCGATATTAAATTTAGAGGAACTGTGATTTTATACAAAAAATGAAACGCTAAAGAATTCCATTTTTTATAGAGGAATGATAAGCTATGCAAAACGATGATTTTGTTAAAATATAGTAATGGTGCTGTATTTCCAAGATTTAGAAGTAACGGTCTGCCATTTTCTTGAAGATAAAGAGGGAGCTCTATTTGTTCCCACAGATGCCCAGTTTGATTGCCAACAACTTTAACTCCAAGTTCGTTTGCTAAATCATTTTGAATGATATTTCTGGGGCAAACAAATTGGATCTCCTCGCCATACAATATCTTTAGCTGTTTTGATATTTCTATGGCGAAGCGTTGAACACCAGTAATATCTTGAGTTAAAAAACGAGAATTAATAACTATCAAATTACTTTTCTATACGTTTTATTTTGATAACAATCATCACGCATAAAGTGTTCATGCATATCTTTTAGCATGACTTCCCATGATGGTGCCTTATAGCCAGTTATGCTTTGAAATTTTTGAGAATTAAGTGATCTGTCCATGAAAAAATTATTTTCATGATTTATCATAATTTCTTTTTTATAAATATCTTTCATAATATTTAAAAGGTCATATTTCGATATAGGATCACTTGAGACCTGATAAAGCCCACTTAACTCTTCATTGGGTATGACATAATTTGTTATAATATTAACAATCTCAATCGTCGGGAAACCTGAATAAATTGCCTTTGTAAACCCATTAATCTCTCCTGTCTGTGCTACAAACCAATCAATTAGACTAAACTCTGTTTTGAGCTCATGCCCGATGATAGATGTTCGTAATGTGACACAATGCGGATATTCGACTTCGCCGAGAAATTTAGTACGGCCGTATAGGTCAGTAGCATCGGATGGATCTTCTTCTGTATAATTTCCTTTGCTGCCATTAAATACACAATCCGTACTAATATGTATCATTCTCGCATTGGCTGCACGAGCAACTAACGATATGCGATGTGGAAGTTGAGCATTAACAGTAATAGCCGTCAATGGATCTTTTGCGATGGGGAGCTGCTTGATGATTCCAATACAGTTAATTATGATATCTGGCTGAACAGATGCTATAGCTTTCATTACTGTATCAAAGTTGTCTGCATCAACATTATCACGTATACGATCTAGTTCATTCTCAGAAAAAAAATCTTTTAGCCCCGTACTGCTTCTAGTTGTTCCAAAGACATCAAAATCACTATTTTTAGACATCTCCTTAAATAAAGTATGTCCGAGCATTCCCGTAACACCGAGTATCAGAATCTTTTTTGGCATAAGTATCCTTTAATTGTGATTTCTGCGATTAACGCTTTTCATTTTCTTTATCCAATTTTTGATCTTACTGGGAAGAAGTCTCTTAGTAGTAAAGATAAATTTATTGATAAGATATTTTACATTACTACTTATCCACATTACAATATAACTATGAGGATTATTCTCTCGAGCAAGCCTATCAGCTAGTTGACCTGCTTCATTATATCCTCGATTGAACAAACTGGATGCAATTTCAATGTATCCCTCCCACAACGGTTTGCCTGATGCTAAAAGTATTTCTTGCGGTTGAAGATCAAGAATGAAGTTCGTATACAAATTATTACATTCCTTTAAAACAATATCAGGCATTTTGTAAATACCTTGGCCCGCATGACTTCTAGATTTTATTAATAATTCCGAGATGTGTACAAATTTGAACTCTTTTGCCATACGGAACCATAAGTCATAGTCCTGTGTTGCACGCATATTTTCATTAAAATTACCGACTTTTTCAAACGCAGTTTTTGGAATTAGTAGGGTGCATCCATGAAGTTTATTTTCAACAGTCAACCAGTAGCGAAAATTTTCTGCTGAAACGCCTTTTAAGTAAATTGGAGTACAATTTTCTTGATCCTTAGTGAACATTACATAGTTGCTATAAATAATGACTTTTTCTTGACCAATTACGGACAAAGCATTTATTTCTTTTTCAATTTTATCTTTAGTGTACAAATCATCGTGACTTAACCATGAAAAGTATTCCCCTCTCATTTTTGAAATACCCATGTTTAGTGCAGATGCAACACCACCGTTGGGCTTGGAAAAATAGCGTATTTTATCCCCGTATGAAGTCGCTACTCGTTCAGTCGTGCCATCATCGTTTGATCCGTCATTAATAACCAAAATCTCGATATTATTATAGGTTTGTGATAATGCGCTATCAATTGCGTGAGCTAAAAAATCACTTCCATTATAGACGGGGATAACAATTGAAACTTTTGGTAATAAGTTGTCCAATATCATCCTACAACCCTTGACGAATAAGGTATGAATCTTATCACTACAGAAATCAGCATTGATACAAAAAAAGTAATCAAGGACATCATCAAAATACCAACTGCAGGATGTATTAAAAATGGAGTGATAGAAAAGCCTAACACTCCCCCTTTTAAGATTTCAATAACGAGCAAGTGAATAAAATACACAGGGAACACCATACTTGAAAAAAATGCAAGCGGTTTCACGAATTTACGCCAATTCAAGTCATAAGTGCAACACCTATGCTTTTTAGCTTGCTTGTGAAATCTTACCATAGAAAACTTCAAATGGTGTCTTAAATCCTAATATTTTACGTGGTCTGTGGTTGAGCTTGTCTTGAACTGCCATGACTTGTTCTGCCGTAATATCCTCCAATGAACTCCCTTTTGGAAAGTATTGTCGAATCAGTCCATTCGTGTGTTCGTTTAGCCCTCGTTCCCATGAGTGATAGGGATGAGCGAAATAAACATTAACCGCAAGAGTATCTGCCATAGTTTGGTGATAAGCAAACTCTTTGCCATTATCGAACGTAATCGTATGCAGGTGCTCTTTGATTGGACGCAGCATAGTAATAATAGCCTCGGTAACATTATTGGCACTCTTGTTGGAGACTTTTGCAATGAGTGAGAACTTGGAGTGTCGGTCTACCAAAGTTGCCAATGCCCCTTTATGGTTTTTGCCAATAACCAAATCCCCCTCAAAGTCTCCGATACGGCTCTTCTCTTCAACAATAATCGGTCGATCGTCAATAGAGACCCTGCCTATGATTTGACCCCGTCTATCGGTACTTCCGTAGCGTTTACGATACTTTTTATGCTTGTGGCGTAGATGCAGATAGAGCTCACCACCTCCAGCTCGATTGGTGATGAGATATTGATAGATTGTTTCATGGCTTATCGATAGTTGGTATTCAACTTTTAGCCGCCCGCTTATTTGCTCTGGGGAGCTTTCAACACTACGTAGCTGCTCCCCAATCAACATCTTGATCTCTTCCGTTAAAGTAATCAATTTCGGCTTGACTTTGTGTCTCTCTATGGTTTTTTCATGTGCTTGCTTTGGGCGGTAGCCTCTTGCTCCAGTGTTGCGAGAAATCTCACGGCTGATGGTTGACGTTACTGTTCCAATTTCAAGAGCGATACTTCCCATACTCATTCCGGCTTTTCTTAAAGCGTAAATTTGGTATCGTTGCTCTTGGGTTAACTGCTTATACTTCTTCAAAAGTGCCTCATTTCATCTTGCTGGATAAAAAAGGTACTTTAGTGCAGTTAACCTTTATCTCCAGTGACTCTCACTGTTGCACTTATGACTTGAATTGGCGAGAGTTAAAAAACAGAAGTTTCAAGATATCAAAGAGAGTAAAACGCCAAAAGAACTCATTATCGTTTTACTTCAAAACTATAAATCATCCATTTCAGAAAAATATATCAAAGAGTTAGAGCTTTTAGAATATAAAAAATCTGAGAGAAGTTTTCAAAAGATTAAATCTGATCTATTAAAAAATATTATGTAACCATATTGAGATAGTTGTGCAATAAGATTTCAGCAACAAATCTGTTTGAGGTCAACTTATGGAACTAAAAATACAACAAGTCCAACAACGTCTTATCAAGCGTTATTTCATTGTGAATGAAAATGCATCAATTATTATTGATGAAGAGTATGAGTTTATTGAAGAGTGCTTGCATGCGTCAATGAGTGTCGAAGAGGTTGCTCAAGAACTTATCAACATCTATATGGTAGCTTAAGTTGCAAGTCTCCGTACAAAATTACCTCGAACACAACTATGAGGGGTTTAATAAACTCCCTACAATCTTAAAAAATATCTCAACAGCACTTCTTCGTAAACTCTTTCATGAAAGTGAAGTCAATAGCTTTCTAGACAAGCATCAACACAAAGATGCTTATGGCTTTGTCGAAGCTGTTTTAGATCATTTTGAAGTGGATATTACGATCCATAAACATCAGCTTCAGCGCATTCCGAGTTATGGCAGATGTGTTGTCATCGCAAACCATCCTCTCGGTGCTCTTGATGCACTTGCTCTTTTGTATGTTTTAAAAGATATCCGTAAAGATATAAAAATAGTTGCAACAACCTTTTTAGCTTCTATCGAAAATCTTCAAGAGCTTATCGTTCCTGTGGATAACATCCGCGGTAAAATGGACAAAAGCTCGCTAGAGAGAATGTATGATGCACTCAAAAAAGAGCAACTCCTTATCCTTTTTCCATCAGGCGAAGTGAGTCGTGCAAGAGTCAACGGGATCAAAGACACCAAATGGAGAAGCGGATTTTTACGTATTGCTTCAAAGATGCAAGCACCAATATTACCTATCTTTATAGGTGCAAAAAACAGCAAGTTTTTTTATACACTTTCTAGTTTCAATAAATCACTTGCGACTATCACTCTTCCAAATGAGATGTTTAAATTTCAAGGCAAAAAGATAGAGTTCAAAATCGGGAAGATGATCCCTTATGATAGTTACAATATTCCCTCACTCACGCTCAAAGATACAGTTAGACTCCTTAAAAAACATCTTGAACGTTTAGGTTCAAACAAACCATGTCTATTTAAAACACAAAATGAGATAGCACTTGCAGAAAACCATCAAGAGCTTAAAACTGAACTTTTAAAAGCACAAGAACTCGGTGAAACAAAAGATGGTAAAAAGATTTATCTTTATTCTTGCGGTGAAGAGAGTTCTGTTTTAAAAGAGATAGGACGTCTGCGTGAGATCTCTTTTCGTCATGTGAAAGAGGGAAGCGGTAAAAAAAGAGATATCGATGAGTATGATCTCATCTATGAACATATCGTTCTTTGGGATGATAAAGATGGCGAGATTGTCGGTTCATATAGAGTTGCTAAGTCCAAAGATGTTCTTCATACTTATGGAAAAGAGGGATTATATACTTCTACTTTATTTGATTATCAGGAAAGTTTTCAAGAATATATGAGAAAGGGACTTGAGCTTGGACGCAGTTTTATCCAGCCAAAATACCAAAACTCAAGAGCCCTTGATTATCTTTGGCAGGGGATCGGTGCATATCTCAAAAACAATCCTGATGTTCGCTATATGTTTGGACCTGTAAGTATCTCAAAATCTTACAATTATGAATCAACAGCGATGATGATCTACTTTTATATGAATTATTTTGGATCAAATCTCTTACATGTAAAGCATAAAGAGCGTTTTATACTCTCCTCGCATCTTGAAACAGAGTTTGAAACGATGTTTGAACATAATAATTTTAAAAAAGATCTCATAACTCTGCGAGATAAGCTACAACTCCAAGGACTTGCAATCCCTACTTTATATAAACAGTATAGTGATCTTTGTGAAGATGGTGGAGTTGTATTTACTGACTTTGGCTTAGACAAAGATTTTGAGGATTGTGTGGATGGTTTTATCATCGTGGATGTCACGAAGCTAAAACCACATAAAAGAGAGAGATATCTCAGTTAAATACGCTCTTAAGAGCGTTCTAATTATACTTCCATGTGAAATGAATCTGCCCAATAAATCTTTCTTATTATCATGATAGCCTACAATAGGGCACTTACATAAATTTATTTCGGCAATAAACTTGAACGCTTATCACGTAAAAAATTCTACAAATACTTTATCAAGATATTTTTTCGTGCTTTCTACTTTTTCAATCTTTGTGTCAAAGATAGGTTTTGTGGAGGGAAAACGTTCAGCATATTCACGGTATAGATCACATTTCATATCCATATTTTTAATAAATTGATCCATCACAAGCTTCATATCATCAGGTGTTGCAATCCAACGCATAAAGTTTTGAAACATTCTCTCTCTAACATCAAGAGCAAAGTGTTCATCAAGCTCAGCACCCATTGCTTTTAAATCCCATCTTGAAAAGTAGATACCACTTTTTACTGGAGGCATAACCTCTTTATACATAGCAATAAGATAGTCAGGGTAATCTTCACGATCATCACTCTCGCATTCGCCTGTATCGCAACTTCCTTGCATTACATTATTTTGAAGAGCTTCTAATTCGCTTCGCAGTTCATTTAAATCATTAACGTCCATTTTTTAAATCCTCTATTAGATGTAGTGTGTAAAAATCTAGTAAATTATCAAATCCAATATATCCGCTTAAGTGCTTCAAACTGGAAAATGTTTTAGAATCTTTCAAATCCAAATTCATCTTTGCTCCTTTGGCGATGCAAGAAGAGAGATCTTCCAAAGTTGTATCTATTAGGAGATCAAAATCGCTAAAATCTACGCCATTAGGGCTAAGAAAGTTGATATCTATGTTTAGATCTAAAACTTTGCTCATAGATAAAAGCGCTTCGATCTGCTGATCATAATAAGCGACCTCGTATCCGTCCAATAAAATGGCTAACGCCTTAGCCAGCGGTTTATCACCAATAATTGCAATCTTTTTGATGCTTTTATCTGCTTGGATAAACTCTTTTACTATATTTCCAGAGATAAACTCTCCATGAAGTGTTTGTCCTACTCTTTTTACAAAATCACAACCACCGCATTTTTTAACCATCATAGACGAACTGTCCAAAAGGTCAAGAATATCTTCTTGATATTCAAGTCCGAGCATAGAACCGTTGACATGAGATTTTTTCATATTTGCAAGGGTAAAGTAAAAATCATCCTCGCGAATATTCATCGGTATCATCATACCGTCCATACTCTCTTCTTTAAGCGCTTTATTGAAGTTATGACTGAGTCTGTTTGTAGATGCAGAAATGGCAATATAGCCATACAGTATAGTTTGCTGCCCTATTCTGTCATCTAGGTTCATAGAATTTTCTTCGTTCATCATATCCCCCATAATTCTCTTGCCTCATCCTCTTCTATCTGACATCTAGGGCAAAGTTTTTCTCCCTCTTTATACGCAAAATAAATGCCACACTCATCACAGCGTTTGATATCAAATTTGATCAGCTCTTCACTTTTGGGTTCAAAAAAGTTTTTAAGATTAAAACTTGGTCTTAAAGTAATTGATTTTGGTTCACATACATCATGGCAACTTGCACATTTTACACAAGCAAGAGGATTGAAGGCAATAAAAGAGCTTTTTATATCAGAACTAAGAGCACCTGTGGGACAGATACGATAGCACATCTGACAATCCGTACATGTAGAAGCATCAATATTTTTTTGCGATATGAAAGAGATATCATCAACACTGATAGTATGAAAAATCTCTGGAACTTCCGTGCGCTTCATTGCCATCAAAAGCAAACTTCTACGCTGTGGTACTTTTTTTTGTTTTATTTTTGCAATATCACTAAGCATTATCTCATGAGACTTTAGCTCATCATCACCAGCTTCTACTTGGTTTAGAAACTGCTGCTTTATCTGAGAAACACGTTTGAGTGAGTCTTTTGAAAGCAGTTCTCTTCGTGAAATTACTTCCTTTTCTTCGATCGTCGAGGGCTCATCTGAAACTTCCAAAGCCTCTACATGTAAGCATTTTGTCTGTGTCATCGCTTCGAGCAAAAAGTTTGTTTCCTCTGCACGATTTTTGATAATGTCAAGATTTGTTTTAGCAATCGCACATTCTGCACACGGACCTATATTGAGAGTTAGATCTTCTTTAAAAAAAAGAGAAAGACTTAAAAGTTCTTCAACACTCAAAGCCGCAATACAAGGAAGTTCACTTTTACATGTAAGCACTTTTTGATCTGTTTCCATAAATTTGAAAATAAAGTTGATAGGATTAAAATCATCCAAACTGTAAGCTGCAGTCGGACAAGCCGCACTACATCCGCCACATCCAACACATTCGCTTGGAGTAAAAGAGACTACAGAATTATTGATCTTGATCGTTTCAACCGGACAAACTTCTACACAAATATTACATGTAGCGTTTTTATTGCTCGAGTGGACACATTTGGAAATATCTAAAGTAAGTAAACTCATAGGTTATAGTTATACCCATTCTCTTTTAAGTGAGTCAAGTATTCAAAATCATTCATCATAAACTCTAGCGCGAGTTCTGCTGCGTCAAAGTAAAATGCACTTCCCGCTTCTGATTTGACATTGAGTAAAAACATCGGAGCCCATTCTAAGATATGCTCTTTAAGAAAGTTATACTCAATCTCGGCAATCTCGGCTGCTATCTCAGGCTGTCCATCTTCAAGCGCCTTATACTCAGCTTCACAAAGTTTGTACATAAACTCTAACTCAACTCCGATATGATCAGCGCTCATAACACGGGCAACATCAAGTTCCACTCTAAAATCAAAATCATTGTAAAGGGCTTGGATAGGATTATCTCCACCCGTTTCCATCATCTGGTCATCTCTGCGGTAAAAAGATTCATATGGGATAAGGTGCATTAAAAAAAGGTTAGCAAAATCAACATTGAGATATTTCTCTATCAGATCTTTTTGACTTAGCTCTTTGCGTTTTTCCCATTTAGCAAATGATGGAAAGAAAGAGAGCATATTTTCATCTTCTATTATTGATTTCAATAGCGTTTCATCAACTTCATTCATTAAAATGCGAGAGATGAGAGCATATAAATTCACACGGGATAATTGTTCAATTCGAAGTGTTTCTTGCATAAAAATAATACCTTTTGAAAAAATAGTTGTGAAGTATATTAAAGCGCCACTTGATGTGGGCTTTAATATTCGTACTATACGTCTTTGATTGAAACTGCGTAAGCTTTATCAGAAAGTGGTGTAGCAGGACGTGGCATATGACGAGGACGACGCGTCGTGTCACTCGAATTAAGAGGACGAGTAAACTCATCTCTCCAGCCTTGATAAATTTTGAAGTTATTTTCATAATTCACCATAATATCACCGATTTTATCATCAGATTTTGCTAGTTCAATACTGACTTTTTGATGCCATGCATGATTTCCAGCAATTGGGTCTGGATGTGGCGCAGCCACGGCATTTTGCCAAGCACCACTGAGTCCATCCCACCAGATAAATGCAAGGTCTCGGTTATACTCTTTAAACTGCCATACATCATGACGTGGTTGAATACCCTTAACAGGTTTCAAAGTCCCGACTTTGCCATCATTGGTCATTTCATATAATGGCGCACCCACTCCCATGACTCCTAGTGTATGTTCAAATCCTGGGATATCTACAGACTCTTTTAGTTTCCAACGACCAGCGTGGTGTGAACAAGCTAAAACACCCGGACGAGTTGCTTCAGTTGGTACAGCCATTGCGATGAAATAACCGCTTTCTAAACCAGTTACAGTATCTGTGATTTTCACACGGATAGCATCACCACGTTTGATGCCAAGTTTCTCAGCATCTTTTGTATAGATCCAAACTGGATTATGGTTTTGTGAAATCTCCATAAGGTGTTTAGAGTTCACAGAACGTGTATGAATGTTATACGGCAAACGATAGATCGTATTTAAAGCGAACTCATTATCACCTTTCATATGACTATGGTGTACCTGAGTCATGATATGTTTCATTTTCTCATATTCACCCTCATTACGTGGGTAAACAGGTACTGCATACTCTGGCCATTTCCATTCAGCAAACCATTCAGCGAAGAAATCAAGTTTTTTACTTGGAGTATGAAAACCATCATGAAGTTTTCCGTTGATCTCAATACCGATAGAGTGTTTATGTCCATCCTCTTCCATCCACAATGTTCCAAACTTATCTTTTGTGACTTCGCCTTTTGGAACCTTTTTACCTTCTACGGTATAGTTTGTTCCATCAAACTCAAGTTCTTTTTCTTGAGGTTTGTAAACATCAGTTTTCTCAGTCCATGCACCATGATCACGTAAATACTCATACACTGGGTATTCAGCTGATGGATACATAGCTTTTGCTGTTTCTAAAAGTTTTGGAAGCAAGCTAAGTGCCGCATCAAAATACTCAGGGACAGTCACACAGCGTGACGGATCTTTTTTGGATGCCCAGTATTTACGAACACCCAAACTTCCATCAGGATCAACATGGTGAACCATAATATTTGCCCAAAACTCTGTTTCTTCCCAGATTTCACCCAAACCATATTTCATGTGTGCTTCAAGCGTTGCACGAGTAGGATCTTTTGCTTTCCAGCCCATTTTTTCTGCCGCAACACGTAAAACAGCTTGACGGAATTCTAAACGCTGTTCAGGTTTTGTTGGTGTTGATTGCTGATCACTACGCTCACCTGCAAGACCTACTGGGAGAATATAGTCACAATACCAGTTTGTTTCACTCCAAGTTGGAGAAAGATTAACAGATAACTCAACTTTTGTCTCATCTTTTAATACTTCAATCCATCTAAATCCATCTGGATTGATCCAAACAGGATTATACATACGAGGTATGTAAACAGCTATCTTTGTTGGTACATTAACACCCTTCGCATGCCATTTCTTTTGCCATTCTGTATCACTTAGAAGGTGAGGTAATAAATAACTCATTTCATACGTAGAAAGTGGGAATTCCGGTGGCCACATAAGTTCATTCCAAGAATCAACTTTGCCTGGTTGCTCACCTGCAACGGTTGCGCCATCACCCTTTCCTGCGAGATTAATTTCTTGCCAGTGGTGTAAGCCTGTCTGACCCACATCTCCACGCATAGCACCGCGAAGTACGATTGCAAGAAAACCTGCACGGACATTCATCCAGCCACCACGGTGACCGATACTTCCAGCACGCCAGAAATAAGTTGCAATTTTAGAACCTGCATCAATATACATATCCCATAACTGATCTAGCTTATATCCCATTCCCTCAATTTTACACTCTTTGAGAACAAACTCTTTTGTATATGGTGCATACAACTCTTTTGCAAGTTCTATGAAATCTGCATAGCTTTCACCTGTTGGCACTTTAGAAATATAGCCATAACCAACCATCTTTTGAAGATACTCTTTATTTGCCATCAAACGATCCCAGTTTACCCATTCTTTTACAAAATCATGAGCTACTAAGTCATTCCCATTTTTATCTTTTTCATGTAAAACACGATTTGCAAGATAAAGATAAAGTGCAGCTTCTGTCCCTGGCCAAAGTGGTAGCCAAAGATCGGCCATACCCGCTGAGTTACTCATACGAGGGTCGATAACGACCATTTTTGCACCTTTTTTACGTGCATCTGCTATATATCCGGCTGATTGTTGAAAATAGTGCCCAGCATCGGCTGCATGAGATGATTGTAAGAAAATCAGTTTTGCATTTGCCCAATCCGGAGAGTTTCTATCATCATTTGCCCATTGAATTGTCCCTTGACGGCCACCCGCTGAACAGATGTTTGTATGAGAGTTAAATCCATCTTGACCCATTGAATGCTCTACACGTTTACCAAAACCATTCTCATTCATACGTCCAATGTGATACATAATCGATTTTTTAGAAAGTTCATCACCCACTTTTAGTGTGTCATGCATTTTCTTACCGATCTCAGCCATCGCCACATCCCAAGTAATACGAACCCATTTACCTTCACCACGTTTAGAGCCAGGAGCACGTTTTAATGGAAATGGTATACGATCTGGATCATACATTTGAGAAGTAACAGCATAACCTTTTGCACAGTTACGTCCACGTGAACCCGTATGTAATGGATTTCCCATATACTTACGAACTGTCATCGTGTCCCTATTGACCCATGCAGTCAAACCACAACCAGCTTCACAGTTTGAACAAACTGTAGGTACAAGCATAAAGTTGTTTACTAAGATACCGTCTGGATTTTCTTTACTTTTTACACCGTGGCGTTCTATACCACCGCGTTTCCAATCTGTACCGTCTAGTTCAGCGAAATTATCCCACTCTTTTAAAGGAGGATAAAAAGACAAAGAATTCGGAGTATTAGTAAATTTTGATTCTGCAACAGATTCTGCAACAGCATCTGTACTAAATACACCCTTCGCTAATGTAACGCCTGCAACTGTAAATGCAGCGCCTTTTAAAAATGTTCTTCTTTCTAAATACATCTATAACCTCTTTAGCTTAAGTTCAATAATTGTGGAATGATCAACCAGACATGTTTAACAATCCATAGACCTGCGATCGCCAATATTGCTGCTAGTTTCAATAAACTTTCACTTTTACTTGAAATACTAAGTAAAACTAAAACCATCGGCACTATGAAAGCCATTAGTTGACCTATCCAGAACATCGTTGTATATTGACCCGCACCTTTTACAGCTTGTAAAGTTGCCATAACTTCTTCAGCTTTCATTGGTCCAAACACCATTTCACTCATGTAGAGTAAAAATGCCATAGCAGCACTTAGTCCAAGAACAATTCCTAGATCTCTTTTTGCTACATATGGAAGTTTCCCACCCATCAAAATGAGAGTCGCAGAACCTGTCAATGTAGCAGCAAGTATCATTTGTACCGCTTCAGTTGGCATTTGCCATAATTCACGAGCTGTTGCTTCAGCCATAATAGCAGCTGTATAAAGTGTAACAGGGATAGAAATAATCACAGCCCACGGTAACAACTTATCAAAAGCTACTGTATCTTTTTTCAAAAAGACCATATATGCCATCAGGAAAAGTACTCCGACCAAACCAGTAACGATCCATGCACCAACTGTAATCGCTGATGTAAAGTGAGGATGGAAGAAAATATGCCAGAATCTAAACATCTGATGTAAATCTAAAACCGTAAAGAGTAGGAAAATGTGAATAAACACAAGTGAAACTACAATTACTGGAAAACGTAAATATCCTGCTTCATTAGGATACTTTTTAAGCAGATAAAAAAGCATAAAGATAACACCCGTACCAATGCTTTTTGCCCACATATTCATAGTAATAATCCAACCCCAAACGATTCCCGGTAAGGCAACGTCTAAAGTAACTAGTGCGTGTGTTGCTTCAACTACTGTATGCATTAGTGGTGTCCTCCTACTGGTAAGTGTGTTAATTTACTAAATAAAGAGTAACCTTCAATACGCTCAGATGCCAGTGGATTTAGATTTACATCACCGCCACCTACATAATAATGATGAGGATCTGTACCTTTTTCAGGTTTTCTCACTCTTGTGTCTTTATGATCTTGAATATATTTGCTGATGTTTGATGTAGGATCATCCAAGTCACCAAAGATATTTGCTTCAACAGGACAAGCAACCACACAAGCTGGCATCATACTAGACGCAACACGGTGTGCACAATATGTACATTTATCAGCTGTTTGTGTTTCAGGATCTATATAAATAGCACCATATGGACAAGCCATAATACAACCAGCACATCCAATACAACGTTCTTTATCTATATTTACAATTCCATTATCGATATAGTGTAAAGCACTTACCGGACAGATACGTTCACAAGGTGCATTCGCACAATGGTTACAACGTAATGGTGTAAATGTACGCTTTGTTTCAGGGTACATTCCAACATCTACATACTTAACGCGAAGTCTCCATGTACTTAGTGGAACTTCATTTTCCACCTTACATGCTACCTCACAACCTTTACATCCCATACAAAGATGTAAATCAACTAGAAAGCCCAATTGCATATACTCTCCTTCACCTACCTCTAGTAGATATTTAGCGTTTTATTAGTTAAACTAATTTTTATTATAAAGATACCGCACAACACGACACTTACAGCATTTTCGCTAGATGATGTTAGCCTATATTTCTTTAACTGAAACTAAAATTGTATTATTTTTTTTGATAAAAGTGTGATAAAAGAATATTTGAGTAATAAAGGAGGAGAGATTATTTTTTGTTATAACATCAGATGAACTCTTACGTAAAGAGTTCATCAATTTTATTTAATATCTAGTTAAGTCGAACGCGTACTGACTGTTCATGTGCGGTTAAACCTTCTGTATTTGCTATCATGGCACAAGCTTCTCCGATCTCATTTATCGCTTTAGAACTAAATGAAATAATAGAGCTTTTTTTCATAAAATTTTCTACACCAAGTGGAGAATAAAACTTTGCTGTTCCACCAGTTGGAAGAGTATGATTTGGTCCAGCCACGTAGTCGCCTATCGCTTCGGGAGTATTGTGTCCCAAAAAGATCGCTCCTGCATGCTTTATAAACGGTAAAAGCTCAAAAGGATTATTTGTAGCCACTTCAAGGTGTTCTGGCGCAATCAAGTTCATCAATCTTATCGCTTCTTCCATCGATTGCGCGACGATGATAGCTCCGCGCTCTTCTATGGACTTTCTTGCTATCTCTTCTCGTGGTAATTTTAAAAGCCAATTTTCTATCTCTATTTTTACTTCATCTGCTAGTTTTTGAGACGTTGTTATGAGGATAGAACTTGCCATCTCATCATGTTCAGCCTGAGAAAGCATATCTATAGCCATGTGAGAAGAGTTTGCGCTCTCATCTGCAAGGATTCCTATCTCACTTGGTCCTGCGATCATGTCAATGTTGACATCACCAAAAACCATCTTCTTTGCAGTTGCCACAAAGATATTTCCTGGACCTGTAATGACATCCACTTTAGGAATAGTCTCAGTACCATACGCCATAGCCGCGATAGCACTCGCACCTCCGACTTTATAGACTTCACTCACGTTACAAAGGTGACAAGCTGCAAGAAGAAGTTCATTTGGTTCATTATCAGGTGTCGGAGTACAAACGACTATTTTTTCAACGCCTGCGACCTGTGCTGGGATCACATTCATCAAAAGTGAAGATGGATACGCAGCTTTTCCACCAGGAATATACAATCCTGCAGAATCCACAGCCGTCACTTTTTGACCTAAAATAGTTCCATTTTCTTCTGTATCAAACCAGCTTTTTGGTTTTTGTTTTTGGTGATAGACTTTAATGCGATCATACGCAAGGTGTAAAGCGGCTTTAAGATCTTTATTTAATGCATCATAAGCATTTTTCATCAGCGTCACATCTATTTTTAGATCTGCATCATCTTCTGGAGTCCACTTGTCAAACTTAGCGATGTGTGATTTTAGCGCAGTGTTTTTATCTTTTTTGATTTCATCGATAATACCGCCGACGATAGTGCTTACATGTGCCATATCCATTTTGCCGCGACCCAAAAGTTCTTCAAACTCTGAACTAAAATTTTGTGAGGACGTAGTTGTAAAAATCATAATCTGCTCTTCATATAGTTAGTTTGTTGTTCTTGTTTTTGTGTAGCAAAACTTTTTGATACCGTATCTAAAATCTTTAAAAGATTTTCTTCGTCCACAGCACCCATAATAGGCTCACTCATGGCTTTTCCCTCATCATCCAAAAACCAGATAGTTGGAGTAGCAGGACGCCAAAACTCTTCTGGAAAAGCGTCATCATCATCTGTATATGCGATGTATGTTACATAGTCTTTATTTAGTACTTCTATAACATCAGCTTTTGAAAGCGTTTCTTTTTCAAGCATAATACAGTATTTACATGTATGACGTGAAACGATAAACATGATTGGTTTTTGTGTCATATCTGCTTGAATCAGCGCATTTTTAAAGCTTTTTTCTAAAACAAGTTCAGATCCAAAAAGATTCATACATACAATTAAAACGAGTAAAATAATTTTTTTCATAACTTAGCCTTTTTTTGAATTTCTTTTACTATTTCTTCAACACTTTTTTCTGTAACATCTATAACGATATCAGCGACTTTTTTGTATTGTGCTTCTCTCTCATTATAAAGAACTTTTGCACGTTCGAGATCTTGCATCAATGGACGTTTTTTGAGTTTACTCGCTGCATTTGGATGATTGATGATTCTCTCATGAATCTTTTCAAAAGGGGAGTCTAACAAAATGACCGTTCCTATTTTATTGAGATTTTTGACTTTATAAAATCCACCACCCGTTGAGATGAGCGTATCTTTTACACTTTTTTCAAGCCACTTTGCAACTTTAAATTCCACATCTCTAAAATATTGTTCACCCTCAGTTGCAAAGATCTTTTTAATACTTCTATTTTCCATACTTTCTATGATGTCATCTGTATCGAGTGCAACAACTCCGAGTTGCTTGACCATTTCACGGGCCACACTACCCTTTCCGACACCCATAAAACCTATCAATACAATATTTTTCATTCTGATTTTTCTTTATTTTAATTTCTAATTTACGAGGATTATACTTTAAATGGGCTGACATGCACTTGAAAAATAGTGTTATTTTAAACACCATTTATACATTTTCTAAAGAAATATTTTGTGTAAACATGTTATAGTTCACGATTAAATTCGTAATTTATATTAAGGTTGAAAGTATGAAGATCTCTTTTTATCTCTCAGTTATTGCAGTAATGCTGTTTTCAGGCTGTTCGACGCATATAATGAACCCTTTTTTCAAGACCAGTAAATCAAGTTTTTTAATTCCACCTTTTTATGATACCAACGGTAACAGTTTTGCTCCTTTAGGGTCTAAATTATTCATAGCTTGATAGTAAACTTCATTTGGGGTTTTGTAGC
>CAISHH010000159.1 GCA_903885085.1 uncultured Campylobacterales bacterium | reverse complement strand
TATGATCTGTCAACCTTATTTCATACTCAGAACCCAATAGGCTAAGCAGCTATTTCTTTTCGTAACATTTTTTCTTCAAACTCTACAGGTGACAAATTATTATTTGCACTATGCATACGCTGTCGATTGTAATAAACTTCTATATATTCAAAAATACTCTGATTGGCTTGAGCTTTTGTTTCATAGATCTCATGATAAACGAGCTCAGTTTTTAAAGTATGGAAGAAACTCTCTGCGACTGCATTATCCCAGCAATTGCCTTTTCGACTCATACTTTGAGTGATATTATATTTTTGCAAGAGATCTTTATGTGCGCATGAAGCGTATTGACTACCTCTATCGGTGTGCCAGATAAGTCCCTTTGGCGGTTTTCTACTCGTCATTGCCATCTTTAAAGCATCATTTACAAGAGAGACTTTCATCGTATCATCCATTGACCAACCGACAATTTTTCTTGAATACAGATCGATGACTGTTGCGAGATACAACCATCCTTCGTTTGTAGGGATATAGGTTATATCACCAACATATTTTTGATTTGGTGAAGATGCATAAAAATCTCTATTGAGAACATTTGGAGCTATTGGTAAGTTATGATTAGAATCAGTAGTATTCACTTTATATCTTTTTTTGACTTTGGCAACAAGCCCTAAATCTTTCATAATAACACCTATACGCTTTCTTGATACGATTAAGCCATAAAGTTGTTGTAGCCTATCTTTGATTCGTCTTGCACCGTAGTTTTGTCTGCCTTGTATAAATGCGATTTCTATAAGCTCATTCAGTTTTGCATCAACTCTTTGGATAATACAGCCGGCTTTGATCCAATGGTAATAGCTTGATTTGTCGACATTGAAAATTCTACACATAACTGTAATACTGAAGGCTTCTTTGTGTTCTTTGATCCAAGCATACTTTATAGAACTTCTTTTGCGAAGTATGCTGTTGCCTTTTTTAGTATGTCTCGTTCTTGTTTTAAAATCTTGTTCTCTGCTCGTAGCCTTCTGTTCTCTTCTTCCACACTCTCTTTTGCAACGCTTTTAGACGTTGTTGCCAAAAGATTAACTCCTGATGCCGTTGGAATATTATTCGCTTTTTTATATTCTCGAATCCAATTGTAAATTGTTTTTGAATTTACATTTAAGTCTCTTGCTATCTGCAAAGCTGATTGATCACTATTCATCACCAACTGAACTGTTGAATCTCTAAACTCTCTTGTATATTGACTATTCCTCATCTTTTTTATCCTTACTCATATTGATATTTTATCTTAGAAATTTTGTTATTTCTAAGTATGAATAAGTGTAGCCAGATCACGTAAGCTTGGTATCATCTAAAGAGCGTAAAGATCTTGTTGATACCAAGCTGGATATTTCACTTAATAAACAGTGTCAACTGTTACATGTAAGCAAGTCGAGTTTGTACTACACTCCTACTAAACCATTTAGTAGTGGCAGTGATATAAATCTGTTGGATGCCATCAATAATATTTATTCAGATTTTCCATCCTACGGATACCGAAGAATACACAAGCAACTGCTCAGAGATGGGTACAATATAGGCAAAAAGTTTGTAAATAAGGCAATGAAATATATGGGCATAGAGGCCTTGTATCCGAAGCCTAAGACGACTACAGCCAATAAAGAGCATTACAAGTATGCATATCTTCTAAAAGAGTTTAGAAACTATGCTGGTCAAGTCATTATTGAAAAAACTAATCAAGTTTGGAGTACAGATATCACCTATATAAAACTTGAGAAAGGATTTGTGTATTTGGCTGCAATTATTGATTGGCATAGCAAAAAAATACTCTCTTGGAAGCTCTCAAATACAATGGATCTATCATTAACAACATCTGTACTAAAAGAAGCATTGGCACTTTATCCAAAACCAGATATATTCAACACAGATCAAGGTAGCCAGTACACAGCAAAAGCTCATATTGATATTTTAAAAAAGCATGAGATCAAAATTTCTATGGATGGTGTCGGTAGAGCGACTGATAACATTTGCATTGAAAGATTCTGGCGAACTATCAAATATGAAGAGATTTATCTCAATGAGTACAAAAACATAAAAACTCTCAATCGAGCTATAGAAAAATACATGAACTCTTATAATAAAAAGAGATTACATTCAACTATTGGATATAAAACTCCAAATGAGATTTACTATCAAGCTGATAATAATTTAGATTCTAAAGGAGCAAAACTGTTACCACTTGTGTCATAAAGAGGTGGAATTAAAAAACTTGTTTTACTGGTCTTGAAAAAAAGGAGCATTATACACCTCAGAAAAAGATTATCCTTGTAAAAATACGGTGAATATTAATTATAGACAAAATAAGTCTATAGTGTTTTATAAACTTGCGCCATGGAAACTTTAACACACAACACACTTACTCAACACCAGTCTGAGATCTATGAAGGTATCTGTTCTCAGATCCATTCAATTTTAGATAATAAAATATTGATTTCACTGGATCTGAGTGACTATATCTTTTGCATATGTGTCTATTCCCATCCATTCAGCAACAACTTTTTTCAGTTCTTTTTCATGCCAACGTTTCCCCATACAACCATCCTAACTATAAAATTTACCAATTAAAGGCTTTTCTACTGTAAGAAACAAAAGTAAATGAGAAAATATTTACGAACATGCTTGCAGAAATTTAAAGATAAAAACATATTATAGGCAGAAAAATAAAACACAGGAGCTGCAACACATGAAACACATTAAAAAAAAAGGGCACATCGATCAAAGTCATATTGATCTTGCCATTGCAATATTTGCCATAGCCGACATTAGTATCACACAAAATAAAACTAAAATTTATCACATTAAAAATTGTGATCTATTAAAGTTTTTAAATCTCAACAATGAAAACTCACGTAGTATAGAATAGGCTATTTCTCAACAAAGCGGGCAAAAGTCCCATGGTTCTTAGAAATAGCTTAATTTGTGATTTCTAGCACTCTCTTTGCAAAATCTCTTAATTCCCCATTTGGCCCAACATATTTATAAAGAGTAGGCCTTGTAATTCCAAGTTCCACACAAAGCTCTTTTACACTAGTATCTCTATTTTTCATGCTCGCTTCAGCCAATCTAACTTGTGACTTGGTAAGGTTAAATCTTCTTCCACCTTTTCTTCCTCTTGCCCTTGCAGCTTGAAGTCCAGCCATTGTCCTTTCTCTAATTAAGTCTCTTTCAAATTCTGCAAAAGCACCAAAAATAGAAAACATCATTTTACCGGCAGAAGTAGTTGTATCAATATTAACACCTTGTCCGCTTAAAACTTTAAATCCTATATTTCTTTTGTTTAAATCATCAATAGTATTGATAAGATGTTTAAGGTTCCTTCCCAAGCGGTCAAGTTTCCACACAACTAAAATATCTTCTTCTCGTAAAGCTTTCAAACAATTTTCTAAACCGGGTCTTTCATCTTTGATTCCTGAAATTTTATCGGTATAGATTTGTTCAAGATTTACACCTGCATGAAGAAGCGCATCGATTTGTAAATCTAAAACTTGAGAATCATCCGCTTTTGAAACCCTTGCATATCCGATCAACATCATTTCATCCTTGGCGTAAATTAAACCTTCGTTTGCATTACACTCACAAGTTAGTCTAAAAATCAACCTGTAAGTATAAATCAACTCATAAATTAAACAAAGTATAGCAAATACTATATATAATTAGAATAAATTACATAAAAAGGGGAAAAGTGACTCCATTACAAATTTTGTCCAAAGAGGAAGAAAAAACATTTAATCAAAAACCTGTATTCAATTCAAAACAACAAAAATATTATTTTTCAATTCCAAAAAATTTGCTTGAAAAAATCGATAATGATCTGAACCAAATCTATTTTATATTATCATATGGCTATTTCAAAGCGACAAATAAATTTTTTATAGATTTGAATGATGATAAAAATTTAGACTATATTGTTACAAATATTTTAAAAATTTCGATCGATATGAATGATATAAGTTTAACAAAAAGTACACTTTATAGATATCAGCAAATCATTAAACAGCACTTGCGAATTAACGAATACACCTATGAAACAAAAGATATCCTTTTAAAAGAAGCCATAACGTTGGCAAATAATTTTACCCATCGTAAAAAAATCTTTTATGCACTTGTTGAGTTTTCTAAAAAGCTATCAATTGAAGTGCCTAGTTACACGGAGTTATCCCGCATCATCACAGTCGCCATTAATTCTCAAAAGAAAGATATTTTGGATAGATTAGTACCATTCATCAAAGATCAAAAACTGAATGTACTAGATGAATTTTTGCAAAAAGATGGTGAGTATAAAAACAGATGGAGCCTTACGCACTATAAAATACTGGAACACTCTACTAAAAAAGCTGCCATGATGGTAAGTCTTCAAAAATTTAAAACGATACAATCAAAATTCAATATTTTAGAGAATATTTTTACATCGATTGCAATGACACCAAAAATAGCTAAATACCATGCTCAGTGGATTGAAAAAAGCCAAGTCTTTCAAGTAAAACGCAAGAAAGATACAGAATCTAACTTTTTACTTCTATCATTTGTATATTACCAGTACTTAATCCGTAACGATAATCTCATAGATAGATTTATATCAACGGTTCAGACGGCTAAAAATTCCTCACTTCGCTCTCAAAAAGAGTATAGTTTTGAGCAAGAACCGCACAAAAACCTGATTATGCAGTCACTTGAAAATGCGAATCTTTCAACACTAAATGATATTGAAGCTATTATCAAAGACGACAATTTAAGCCCTGTTATAAAAGTAGATACAATAGAGAAACTTCTTCAGCAAAAGACCATGGCACTTAAAGAGATTCTTACAGAGAAAAAAGTTTTTGATACCGTTGTTGAAAACAAATATGATTTTATAGAGAGCAAGTCAGCATCCCTGCAAGGTAAGCTTTCAGGGATTTTAAAAGCGATTGAGTTTGATGAAAAAGCATCGAATAAGAATCTTATTGAAGCCATAATCTACTTCAAAAACAATCCGACCCTCACTAATAAAACACCCAAAGCGTTTTTAGATGAAGAGGAACGTATCTCTGTATTTGATGGTGATAAATTTAAAGTTTCACTCTATAAAATATTACTCTTCTTTCATGTAAGTGATGCCATTAAAAATGGAACTCTTAATTTGAAATATTCTTACAGATACAAAAATTTTGATGACTATATGATTGATAAGGATACTTGGATTAAAAATAGAGATCTGCTTCTAGCGAAGCATGAAATGGAATATTTAAAACCATTTGATGCCTTTATGGATACCATCAAAGACAAAGTTGAAGCACGCTACAAAGAGACAAATCATAATATTATAAACGGCACAAATACATATTTTACAGAATTAGATGACTCTTATATCCTCAAAACTCCAAAATTGGAAAAGGGTGAAGATGAAGAAATAAATCCTCTTGCAAAATATTTCCCAACAGAAGAATATCTCTCTGTGATTGATGTTCTTAATTCAATCGACAAAGAGACAGACTTTTTATCAAGCTTTCAACACTATTCGCAGAGCCGAATCACAAGCAATCATAATCTTTTGTTGGCATCTATCTTGGGATATGGATGCAATCTGAGTCTTTCGCGAATTGGTAAAATTTCAAAAGGTATCAATGAAAATCAACTTGATAATACCAAGGTATGGTATTTTTCAGAGGATAATACGACCGAAGCGAACGATAAAATCGTGGCACATATGGAAAAGTTAGAGCTTGTAAAGACGGTAAGACACAATAACGATATCAATCATACTTCAAGTGATGGTCAAAAATATTCTATTGCTTCAAATATTGAGTCCACTAATGCAGGGCACTCCAACAAATATTTCGGTGCAGATAAAGGAGTTGTGGCCTATACATTTATTGATGAATCTAATCGTTTGTTTCACTCCACTGTCATTAATGTCAGTGAAAGGGAATCCGGTTATGTTATCGATGGATTACTCCATAATGAAACAGTAAAAAGTGATTTGCATTCCGGTGACACGCACGCTTATACTGAATTGATTTTTGGTTTAACAGATATTCTTGGATTTACTTTTGGGCCAAGAATTAAGAATTTCAAAGATCAACAGCTCTATGGCTTTTATACACCAAAATACTATCATAATTTAGGCTATGTGTTAACCCCAAAACGAAAAATCAATATGCAAATTATCAAAGAAAACTGGGATGATATTTTACGGTTTGCCATTACCATCTTGGAGAGACAAACAACGGCTACACAGCTCCTAAAAAGACTTACTTCCTACTCAAGACACCATAAATTACACACGGCACTAAAAGAGTTCGGTAAAATTATAAAAACTAATTTTTTACTCAATTATATCGATGATGTCGGTTTACGCCAAAGAATTGAAAAGCAGCTTAATAAGATAGAAGCTTCTAAT
>CAISHH010000158.1 GCA_903885085.1 uncultured Campylobacterales bacterium | reverse complement strand
ATCAACATCAAATGATGCATCAGTGGTACAGCAATACGCTTTTGATGAAGTATTGTCTTTTCTGAAAGATAATTCATTTATTTTGTGTGAAATAAAAGAAATCATTGCAAGCAGGCTTGAATATGATGAAGTAAAAGAAAAGGCGTTTGATAAGTTATATGAAGAAATGAGGCGACAAAATGAAGTTTTTGATTTATTAGACAGAACACTTAAGCCAGTATTAAGCGACTTGCTTTTATTGCATGATAGTATGAAAAAGTTTGAATCAATTTTGCTAAATCAATCTATTATAACAGAAGGGGCGATTCAGAATTATAAATATATTGAAGAAGAACTGATTGCAATATTATACAGGCAAGATGTACTACCAATAGAAACAAATAGTGAGGAGATATTTAATTCAAAAATTCATAAGGTGGCGAAAATTGAAAATGCTGATAAAAAAGATGATGACTTTAAGATTGTTAATATATTAAGAGATGGATTTGTATGGAGAGATAAAGTATTAAGACCGCAAGAAGTTGTTATAAAAAAATTTTCAAGTTAATTTATAGAGTTAACTTCCCCTTTGCTTACGGCTGAGAAGTTCATTATTAAAAAATAATTAGGAGTAAAAAAATGTCAGATTTTAAACCTGTTTTTGGTATTGACCTTGGTACAACATTTTCTGCAATAGCGTATATTGATGAACATAAAAAGCCTATTGTTATACCAAATATTGAAAATAGACTCATAACCCCCTCAGTTATTTACTTTTCAGATAAAAATACTTTTGTGGTTGGAGATGAAGCTGTTAATAAAGCTATAGCTGACCCTGCAAATACTATTAGTTTTATAAAGAGGGAAATGGGTAGTGATTATAAGATTACGATTTTTGACAGAGAGTATACACCACAAGATCTTTCAGCGAAGATTCTTGCTAAACTGAAGAGAGATGCTGAAACCTATTTTATGAATAACGGTCTTAACTTAGAAGTCAAAGACGTTGTAATAACTGTACCTGCATATTTTGGTATGGAACAGAAGGGAGCAACTGAAGATGCAGGGAAAATTGCAGGTTTAAATGTTTTACAAATTATAAATGAGCCTACAGCAGCTGCATTAGCATTCGGTATCAACAATCTCAAAAAGGATCAGACTGTTTTTGTTTTTGACTTGGGTGGCGGCACATTTGATGTAACTATTCTTCAAATTATAGGTACCTCCATAGATATGATTGCCTCCGATGGCAATGCTAAATTAGGTGGAAAAGATTGGGATGACATATTGGTAAAATATTGTTCGAGCTTATTTAAAGAAAAATTTGGTAGTGACCCACAGGACGACTCTTTTTCTTATCAAGAACTTTATGAGCGCGTTTTAAAGGCAAAAATAACATTATCAAAAAAACCAAAAGATATAATAGTAGTAAGTCACGAAGGAAATAAATTAAACGTTGAAATAACTCGTGAAAAATTTGAAGAGCTAACAAAAGATCTCGTATATCAATGCAAATGCTTTACCGAAAGTGTTTTAGAAAAGGCTGTAAAGAAATGGAATGATATTGATATAGTTCTTTTGGTAGGTGGCTCAACATATATGCCTATGATAAGAACCTTGGTAACGGAAATGAGAGGGAAAGAACCTTCAACGGAAGTTAACCCGGATCAATGCGTTGCTATTGGAGCTGCATGGAAAGCTTTTTTAGTCCAGACAGATAAAATAGTCGAAGATATTAGAGAGCAAAAGGGTGACAAAGAAGCTGAGAAATCCCGTAAAACAATTTTGGGTCATCTGCCGCCGATAACAGTGACTGAAAATGTTGCTAAGTCACTTGGCGTTATTGCGTATAACGAAAGCGGTGAAGAAGAAGTTTTTAAAATGATTAAAGAGCAAACAAAAATACCTTGTATTGTAGAAGATGATAGCTTTTCTTATGCAGTTGACAATCAAACATCTTTACGTATTAGAGTTACCGAAGGAGAAGGGAAAAAACCTGACGAGGTTAATATTATTGGAGAAATTGTATTAGATAACCTACCTCCTCGTAAAAGAGGATCCTCTATCAACCTCAAATACAACTATAATGAAAACAAAATATTGGAAATAGAAGTAGTTGATATAGAAACAGGAAAAAGTACTCGAGGAAAAGTTGTTTTGAAAGGGGGATCAAGTGAGAATGAAATACAAGAATCCGCAAAACATCATGAAAGCCTTACGCAAGAATGAAAAACGCTTTATCAATTACAGAGGGTTAAGTAATGTCTGAATTTAAAGATAAATTAAAGGAAGTTGAAAAACTCATTAGAAACTCTAAAGACCACGATGAGTATAAAAATTGTCATGATTTATATGGTTTTCTCGAAATAAGCGACAAAACAACTTCCTTAGATAATATACAATCAAGGATTGCTGAAAAAGCTAAGCATTTTCAGGGACTGCAAAGTAATTCTAAGTGGGGTGAATTAGCCGTAAGGTTTAATAAAACTCGCTCCGCTATAGAATATATGCTGATAGATCATCGTTCTGAGTATGATAATTATTTGATTGATCTTAAAGCAGCGGAACTTAGGAAACATTTTATATCTCGAACACGTGATAAATTGCTTGATTCTAAAGAAAAAGATGACCTAATTTTAGAAGGGATTGCCATTGGTTTATATGAACCACAAATCAATGCGTTAATTGATAGGTGGATGGTAGAAGATGGGGTGAAACCAGTAGAATAT
>CAISHH010000157.1 GCA_903885085.1 uncultured Campylobacterales bacterium | reverse complement strand
GGGAAGATATATAAATGAAAAAAATAGTTTTATTATCGTTGGTTGCTACGACTGCTTTACTGGCAGGTGGATACAAAATACCTGAAAGCTCAGTCAATGCAGTGGCACTTTCAAATGCGTATGTGGCAAATGCAAACGGCGCAGATGCATCATACTATAATCCTGCAAATATGGTTTTTAGTGAGAATAAAGGTGGAGCTATAGAGGTCGATTTGACTTATATCGGGCTTTCGAAGATAAATTATAAAAGTGCGAATGGTGTTTATGATATTGATTCAAAAGCTGAAAATTTTATAGTCCCAACGCTTCACTATGTTTCACCTGTTGTCGGTGATTTTAGATTTGGTCTTTCGATTGTCAGCCCAGCTGGACTCTCAAAACGATGGAGTGATTCACCTGCTTCTTTGTATTCTAAAGAGTTCACTCTTCAAACTGTAGAAATCAATCCGACAGTTGCCTATAAACTCAACGATCAATTCGCAATTGCTGTTGGTGCACGAGGGGTTTACTCAAGTGGAAAAGTAAAAAATGCACTTTATACACTCGATGGCACTGGGATGGATTGGGGATACAATCTTGCCCTCACTCTCAAACCAGATAAAGATACAAACGTGGCAGTGACATATAGATCTCAAATCGACTTACATGTAAGCGGTGATACATCAACAACGGCAACAACGATTAATAGTGGAGTGAAAGTAACATTGCCACTTCCTGCGACTTTGACTTTTGCGGCGTCACATACATTTAATAATACAACAACTGTTGAAGCGCTGTTGGAGCATAATGTCTGGTCAGCGTATGACAAACTTGATTTTAATTTTAATAATGCAACAAACGAAACAAATTTAGGAAAACCAATAACAAAAAATTGGGAAGATACGGATACATTTCGTATAGGTGTAACGCACAAATATGAGAAGATAACCGCGATGGCAGGTTTTGCGTATGATCCATCACCAATTCCAAATGCAACATTTAGCTATGAACTCCCAGATACCACAGGCAAGATTTTTTCTCTTGGCGGACGTTACGATATCAGTAATAGAGTAAATATTGGAATCGCCGGACTTGTAGATGTTGAGGACAACAGAAAAATAAATAATGCAATATTAAATGGTGAAATATCCAATGGACGTGCATACCTTGTAAGTCTTGGAATGGAATACAAATTTTAATGGGATTAAGCTATCCATATAAAAATTTCTACGAAATGGCAGTGGCAAATGCCGCTTCCAATCCAAAGAAAAAAGTTGTTTTTATTGATGATGAGAAAGTAAGTAATAAAGAGTTATTGGAGAAGATTGATTCTTTTGCAAGATTTTTAGAGCTTTGTGGACTCAAAGAAGATGAAAAAGTAGCACTGATTTTACCGAACTCTTTAGATTTTCTCATTGCTGTTTTTGCCATTGGCAAGCTTGGCGGCATTGTTGTTCCGGTCAATAATATGCTCAAGCGCGATGAAATCACCTATATTTTAAATGATTGTGAAGCAAAAATTCTTATCACTGCTAGTGATTTTGCAAAAGAAACACAAAATATCAGTGCCACGACAAAAGTGGAAATAACTATTTGGATAGATAAGGTTCCCTCACAAGATAATAATAATCTGTTTTATCTCGAAAAAGAACATAGCGCTTCACATGTAAACAACGCTGTTGGAGTAAGCCGAGATCTTGATGATCTTGCCGTCATATTTTATACTTCAGGAACAACTGGACATCCTAAAGGTGCGATGCTTAGTTACAGAAATATCTTCTCAAATCTCGTAGGAGTGATGAAGATTTTTGATATACGCCAAAAAGATAGATTTATTCTTTATCTTCCGATGTTTCATGCTTTCACTTTTTCTGTCATGATGCTTTTACCTGTTTTTGCAGATGCTTCCATCGTTATCATTAGAAAGCTTTTACCATTTAGTAATATTATCAAGCAGACATTGCTCAAACGTGTCACGATATTTTTAGGTGTTCCTGATATTTATAATGCTCTCATTCGAGCAAAACTGCCATGGTACTTTTTGTGGTTTAATTCGATAAGAGTTTTTATTTCGGGTGCTTCTGCTTTGAGTGAAGAAACGTTAAATAGATATACAAAAGTATTCAAACGTGCAAAAATGCTAGAGGGATATGGTCTGAGCGAGTGCTCACCTGCGGTGTGTGTAAACTCCATAACGGCGCAAAGAATCTACTCTGTGGGACGTGCAATTCCAGGTTATGAAGTGAAAATCGTAGATCATGAGATGGTCGAAGTTCCTTATGGAGAAGTGGGAGAGATCATAGTCTATGGAGATTGTGTGATGCAAGGATATCTGAACAATCCACAAGCTACTGACGAGACGATCAGCAACGGCTGGCTTAAAACTGGGGATCTGGGAAAGATGGATGAAGATGGTTTTGTCTATATCGTAGACCGTATCAAAGATATTATCATCTCAAAAGGGATCAATATCTATCCTCGCCAGATAGAAGAAGAGCTAATGAAACTTTCTTATGTTAAACTTTGCGCAGTGGTTTCTAAACCAGATACAAATAACGGTGAAATCCCAGTGGCATTTATCGAGCTTGTAGAAGATATAGATAAAATACATATCACACAGGCAAAAGTAAAAAGTGATTTGAAGCATACTTTGGCAAACTTTAAGATACCAAAAACGGTTCATTTTGTGGATGATTTACCAAAAACAGCAACAGGAAAGGTACTTAAACGCGTTTTAAAAGAGCGTATAAGACAGGGAGAAATTTGAAAAACGTAATAAATTTTATAGAGCACGAAGATGTCATCAAGAGTGAACTTTTTTCACAACTCAAGTGTAGTGAAGCAGAAGTAAAGATACTCCAGCAGTTAGTAAAAAAGTTCCTTCAAGGTAATGAAGATATGTTGGTCTTAGAGGTCTTGCAAGATCTTTACGGTGCAGATGATTATACTTATCTCGATCATTTAACAGATATAAAAGTACTTTTGGAACTAGGTTGGATCAATCAGCGAACATTTACGCCGGTAAAGATCAGCGAAGTGATAAACCTAGAGCTTTTAAATGGAGTAGTTGGACTGACTTCATCTTTTTTAAGACTTCTAGAAGAGGGAAGTTTAGAACTTTCTCTTCCAGATGTGAAGCCATATGCAGATCATTTAGAGTATTTGCAAGATCAATTTTTTAGAATTGAGATGTATCAAAAGATGAGTGCTATTCGTCATAATGTCCATGAACACTCTCTTGGAATCGACCGTATTCAAAACAAGGTCAACCTTCTTGAATCAAGAATAGCGGAGAGAATTAAAGAAACCGCAGAAGATATTGTTTTAGACAAGTTCATTAAGCAAAAAAAACTCGAGAAAAAAGAGGAAGTGATCTTTTTGGCACTTCTTCGCGAAGAGTATAATGCAACGGATACCTCACTTCGAGAGATGAATGCACTTATAGACTTGATCTCTTTTGATGATTATGATCGTATTAAAAATCGCTCACTTTTGGAAGATGGCTCGAAACTCATTGGTGAAGATATCATCGATTACGAAGAGATGCTGAATCCTTTTGGCGGAATATCGCGCTCTTTTTATATTACAGATGAGATACTTCAATCGATCATCCATCCGCAAAAAAAGAAAAAAGTAACAAAGCTTAAACTCGATATGTTGATAAAAGATCAAGATATCTTTGAGCTCATCGACCCTGAGACAAATCTGGATGATGTGGTTTTAAATCCAAAAACAAGAGATACACTTGATAATCTTATGCGTCAAGTGGATAAAGAAGTAGTAGCACGTCTCGTTGCTTGGGGGATTAAAGACAAAAAAAGCGGTATCGATGCACGCATCATTTTTTACGGAGCACCGGGAACTGGAAAGACGATGACAGCACACTCTTTGGCAAAATCTCTTAAACGTCAAGTGCTTAGTTTTGACTGTTCTAAAATCCTTTCCATGTATGTCGGTGAGAGTGAAAAAAATGTACGCAAAATTTTTGATACTTATTATGAACTCACTCAACAAACGAAGACTGAACCGGTTTTACTACTCAATGAAGCTGACCAGTTTTTAAGTGCGCGTTCAAGCGGTCCTGGTGGCGGAGCAGAACAGATGCACAATCAGATGCAAAACATCTTTTTAGAGCAGATAGAAAAATTTAAAGGGATTCTCATCGCTACGACAAATCTCTTGGAAAATATTGATGTTGCCTTTTCAAGACGTTTTAATTATAAAATTGAGTTTAAAAAACCAAATGAAAAACAGCGTCTGGAACTATGGAAAAAAATGCTTCCAAAAGATGCACCATATGAAAAAGATTTTGATGTACAAAAGCTTGCGACATATTCTTTAACAGGAGGACAGATTAATCTTATTATCAAAAATACGGCTTATAGTGTGGCGATTAAACAAGAACCACTCTTTAATTTGGATGATTTTATCTCCCACATAGGAAAAGAAAAAGAGGGAAATTTTGATAGTGAAAAATCTGTTGGATTTTTAACAAAATAAATTATTTTATCTATAATTTGTTACGAAATTACACTTAATACTCTTATCTGAGATTATAGTGTTTCTCTTTGTGACACTGTTACTGCTTGTTACCCTAAACTCTTCTTGCTTTAATACTCTTTTTGCTATAGTGCCCTCAACTGTTTTTTCAACGCTTTAGTGTAATTTTACGTAATATAATGTAAACTCTTCACAGTGTTTGATAACAAAAAATAAACGAAGGTAGGATGTATGGAGCATATTCACACTGCAAATACATATTTTGGGGTATTTGTACTATTCGCACTCACGTTTGGTGCATTTTTTACTACAACGACTATCGCAAGACTCGTAAGCCGTGCGATGGCGGCAAAAGATACGGAAAAGATAAAACTCTCTGTTTATGAATGTGGACCTGAGATCACAAAACAGCCAAATAGACTGTCTCCGCAGTTTTATCTTTTTGCATTACTCTTTATACTTTTTGATGTTGAGATTGTTTTCATGTTCCCTTGGGCAGTGGATTTTAAATATCTTGGTTGGTTCGGATTCGTCGAGATGCTGACGTTTATCTTATTGCTTGCAATCGGTTTTGTATATGCATGGAAAAAAGGAGCCTTAGAATGGCACAACATAAAGTAAATTATACGCAAAATGCTGGTCTTCCAGTAGCTCTTACTACAATTGACAAAGTCGTAAACTGGGGTCGTTCAAACTCTATTTGGGCACTCACTTACGGTCTTGCATGTTGTGGTATCGAGATGATGGCCTCAGGCGCATCTCGTTATGACTTTGACCGTTATGGCACGATTTTTAGAGCTTCTCCTCGTCAAGCAGATGTTATGATCGTTGCTGGAACTTTGACAAAAAAACATGCTGAGTTTATCAAACGTTTATACGATCAAATGACTGAACCTAGATGGGTGATTTCTATGGGTTCATGTGCAAATACAGGCGGTATGTTTAACACGTATGCAACAGTTCAAGGTGTTGATAGAATCATTCCAGTTGATTTGTATCTTCCAGGATGTGCACCTCGCCCTGAAACACTTCAGTACGGTGTTATGCTTTTACAGAAAAAAATCCGTGCCGAAAAAGCGATTAAATCTCAAAAAACTAAGAGGTTGATGTAATGAGAGCCTATACACCCAAAGATGATGTACAAGCAAAATCGTACTATACAGACAGATTTTATGTTTCTCCTCAAGTTGCTAAGCAAGATGTTTCAAGTGATGAAGTTTTTGCCGCTGATTTAGAAGCGATCAAAGCAAAATTTGAAGTTCTTGAAGCTTATATCCAAGTTGAACAAATGGTTGTTTATATTAATGCAAAAGACAATGTTGATGTCATCAAACTTGTAAAAGAAGAGCTTGATTACACTCAGCTTTCAGAGATGAGTGCAATTGACTGGATAGCTAAAAGCGGACAGTTTGAGATCTTCTATCAGATGCTTTCAATGGGCAAAAGAAAACGTATCCGTATCAAATGTTTTATAGGTAAAGACGAAGCGATCAACAGTGTAGAAAAACTTTTCCGCTCTGCAGACTGGTCTGAGCGTGAGATGTATGATATGTTTGGAATCGAAGTTAACAATCATCCATTCCTAAAACGTATCTTGATGCCATATGACTGGGAAGGTTATCCTCTGCTTAAAACTTATCCTCTTGAGGGTGATGAGTTTGCTGCATGGTATGAAGTCGATAAAATCTACGGTAAGGAAGCTCGTGATATCATCGGGCCTGAAATCCGTGATACTGCGCGTGTTGACCGTTATGACAGTGAGCGCTTTGGACGCTTAGGACATGAAGTTCCTAAGGGCACGAAAATTACTGGAAATGAGCCTAAAACTCCTCTTGCTTATCAAGAAGAGGGCGGCGTGTTTATGATTGACAGATTTGATGAAGAAAAATCAGTAATTATTACAGATAGGAACAGGTAGACTTATGCAACATCAAAACAGACTAAGACCATTTTTTGAAAATATTACGTTTGATCGTGACGATAATGAGATGATTCTAAATTTTGGGCCGCAACACCCATCAGCTCACGGTCAACTTCGTTTGATGCTTCACCTCCAACAAGAGATGATTACAAAGGCGCATCCAGATATAGGATATCTTCACCGCGGTATGGAGAAGATGGCTGAAAATATGATCTATAACGAGTTTATGCCGACAACTGACCGTATGGATTATATCGCTTCAAGCTCAAACAACTACGGTTTTGCACTTGCTGTTGAAAAACTCATAGGTCTTGAAGTGCCTCGTCGTGCTAAAGTTATCCGTATGCTTCTTTTAGAGATCAATAGATTGATGTCTCACCTTTTCTGGTTAGCTACAACGGCACTTGATATCGGTGCTATGACGGTGTTCCTATTTGCATTCCGTGAACGTGAATACTTAATGGACTTGATTGAAGATTATTGTGGAGCGCGTTTGACGCATGCGGCTATCCGTATCGGTGGTGTTCCTCTTGATCTTCCAGATAACTTTATAGCAGATATGAGAAGATTCCTCGATAAATTGCCAGAAAATATCAAAGACTATGAAGATCTTTTGGATACAAACCGTATTTGGAGAATGAGAATGGAAGATGTGGGCGTGGTCTCTAAAGAGATGGCACTTTCATGGGGATGTACAGGTCCAATGCTTCGCGCAAGCGGTGTTGCTTGGGATATTCGTAAAGAGGAACCATATGAGCTTTACAGCGAAGTAGAGTTTAAAGTTCCTGTTTCTGACAAGGGTGACAACTTTGCTCGTTACCGTATTTATATGGAAGAGATGAGACAATCGGCTCATATTCTTTATCAAGTAGCGGACATGTATGAAGAAACGATCAAAAATAATCAAACAGATTTGATGGCTCATGCACCAAAATATATCTCTGCTCCAAAGATAGATATCATGACGCAGAATTACTCTTTGATGCAGCATTTTGTACTTGTAACACAAGGCATGCGTCCTCCAGTGGGTGAAGTATATATCCCAACTGAATCACCAAAGGGTGAACTTGGATTTTATATAAATTCTCAGGGTGGTCCATATCCATACCGTTTAAAACTTCGTGCGCCATCATTCTGGCATACAGGTATTTTAACAGACTTACTTCCTGGACACTATATTCCAGACGTTGTTTCAATTATTGGTACTACAAATATCGTATTTGGTGAGGTTGATAGATAATGAAAAGATATGATTTACGTCATCTAAAAGATGGGTTTGAACCTAGGATGAAAGAGCTTCTCGGCTCTCACCCAGATAAAGAAGTCGCGATATTTTTATTTGAAATTGGTGATTTTACTCCGATTCAGCGTTCTGCTGATCTCGTAAAAGAATCAGGATGTGAGCTTGTAAACTCATTGAAATTTAACGAAGTCGACTGGACTATCGTAGTTAAAAAAAGTTAGGAAGTTATTGTGAGCAAAGTCTATTTTTCCACTTGGAATGGTGAATTTATCAACAACATAAACAAACCTGAAGAAGCGTGGGAAGAATCAGCATATAACCTGCCAGCGCAGTACGATGACCATAGAGAGTCAAAAGCTTTCATTGGTTGGGATGGTCTGGCAATATTCAATCAAGATGTTGATGTTATCCGTCTTGCAACTGAATATGCAGCGCAGTACCAAGTCTACTCAGAAGCGTGCGGACGCTGTGCTCCTGGGCGCTGGGGTGGAAGAATCTTGTATGATATGCTTGATAAGATCGCTCGTGGTGAGGGTGAAATCTCAGATATGGATCACTTAAAAGAGATCAGCAAAAGTATGCAGATCACTTCAAAATGTGAGATTGGAAAAACAGTTCCAAACCCTATTTTAGATATTATGACCCATTTTGAAACAGAGTTTTTGGTTTGTATCAATGAGAAAAAACCATCGAAACATTATGATGCGACTATCAATTACATTGCTAAAATTACAGCTCCATGTACAGATGCGTGTCCTGCACATGTGGATATTCCCGGATATATCGAGGGTGTTAGAGATCTTCGTTTTGATGATTCTTTAATGGCAACACGCCAGACTATGCCTCTTGCACATACTTGTGGACGTGTTTGTCCCCATCCATGTGAAGATGCTTGTCGTCGTACGAATCTTGATGAGCCGATCTCAATTATGGAACTCAAACGTTTGGGTGCTGACTATGAAACAGATCACGGCTTTGGATTTTTTCATCCTGAAGTTCAAAAACCAAGTAGCGGTAAAAAAGTCGCTGTTATAGGTGCTGGTCCTGCTGGACTTACTACTGCGTATTACCTTGCACTTGAAGGGATTGAAGTAGATGTGTATGAAGAGCTTCCTGTCCTTGGTGGTGAAGTAGCTGTTGGTGTTCCAGAATACCGTATGCCGATTGATAAATACAATAAAGATATCGATTGTGTGAAAGATCTTGGCGTAAACTTTATCGTTAATTCAAAAGTGACAGCAGATATGATGCGTCAGTTTGAAAAAGATTATGATGGGATTATGATTGCAACTGGAACGAGAATTTCTAAAAAAGTTTACTGTGATAATGAGAGAGCTGAGATTCACGGATATTGGGGTGCTATTGATTTTCTTGATAAAGTAAATCTTTTTGAAAAGTATGGATATACAATAACTAAAGAGGAACAAGAAGAAAATCTTTTAACGACTGATTATGTGGACTTGACTGGCAAAACAGTTGTTTGTGTTGGTGGTGGTTTTACATCTATGGACGTTGTTCGCTGCTCAATCCGTGCAAATGCGAAAAAAGTTTATATGGTTTACCGCCGAGATGAAAAAACTATCATCGGCAATACAACATATGAAGAGTACCACGAAGCTGTTGAAGAGGGTGTAGAATTTCTATTTCACTCGGCAGTTGCAGAGATGAGAGATGAAGACAATATCTTAAAATCTCTTTTGATCGATAAATACGAGCTTGTTCCTGATCCTAACGGCGGACGTGCTCAGCTTGTAAAAGTTGAGGGTGCTTCTTATGAGATTGAAGCTGATTATCTTGTTCCAGCAGTTTCTCAGAGTGCAGATTTGAAACTTCTTCCATCAGAATGGGAGTTAGAGATGACTTCATGGGCAACTATCAAAACAAATGGGAAAGATTATATGACATCTCGTAAAGGTGTTTTTGCTTCAGGAGACTGTGAATATGGTCCGATGACGATTGTAAATGCGGTCGGTCAAGCAAAACGTGCATCTTCTGTTATGGCGAGATATGTGCAAACTGGTGAGATCACTTTAACAGATGATGAGATCATGGAAGATCACTTACGTAAACTTCGTGTTTATGATAAAAAAGAGAAAGTCACAGGCTGGCTTCCGGGATTACCTCGTGAGGTGAGTATCAAACTTGATGTTGATGATCGTAAAACAAACAATAAAGAGGTTAACTTGGGCTTTACACAAGAAGAAGCAATGAGTGAAGCTGATAGATGTATGCGTTGTTACTATATCGCTATGACAGCAGTTTAAGGAGATTCTATGAGTAAATTAATAAACTTTACCATTGATGGAAAAGCCGTAACTGCTAAAAAAGGCGAGACTATTTTAACTGTAGCGCGTCGCGAGGGAATTTATATCCCTACCATGTGTTATATCTCTAAAACAACACCGTGTGCATCATGTCGTATGTGTGTTGTAGAAGCTGCTGGAGTTGATGGACTTGTTCTTTCATGTAATACTCCTCCGACAAACGGTATTGCGATAACAACCAATAGCGATGTTTTAGAGCAAGAACGTACAAACATCATGAAGCTTTATGATGTAAACCATCCTTTAGAATGTGGTGTTTGCGACAAATCTGGAGAATGTGATCTTCAAAATAAGACTTTAGAATTTGACGTCGCACAGCAAAATTTTTCGGCAAAAGATCAGCATCGTCAAATAGAAAACTGGGGACTTATAAATTATGATCCAGCCCTTTGTATTTTATGTGAAAAATGTGTTCATGTCTGTAACGAAGTGATAGGTGATGATGCCATAGACCTTCAGTTTGGTGGTTATAAATCAAAAGTCATTCCGAAAAATTCTGACACGCTTGACTGTACATTCTGTGGTGAGTGTATTGCAGTTTGTCCTGTTGGTGCGCTTGTAAGCAGTGACTTCAAATACACTGCAAATGCTTGGGAACTAACACGTATTCCTGCAACTTGTGCCCATTGTTCAGGCGGTTGTTCACTTGAATATGAAACAAGACATACGGGGATCTCTTCAAAAGATGATACTATTTACAGAGTAAAAAACAATTTTGAGTTTACTTCACTTTGTGGTGCTGGAAGATTTGGATTTGATTTTGATAACAAAGCTTCAAAAGATGCAGTGGCATTTGCGAATGCAGTTGAAGCACTCAAAAATGCCAAAGCGATCCGTTTTAGTTCGATGATCACAAATGAAGAAGTTTTGATTTTACAAAGATTAAAAGAGAAACTTGGAATCAAACTTTATAACGAAGATGCGAGAAAATTCGGTTCATTTATGGATGCATATGCAAGCATCAGCGGTAAAAAGCATTATAGTGCAACACTTGAAGCAGTGAAACAAGCCGATGGAATTATCGTTATCGGATCAATGATAGCAACAGATAATCCAGCAGTGCGATATGCAATCACAACGGCTGCAAAACATAATGGCGCTAAAATTATTTATGCACATCCAATAGAAGATGTTTTGATGCAAAATACCATTACACAATTTTTAAAATACGAAGTGGGAACAGAAGAAGGTGTGATGGCTCTTCTTGCTAAATATTTACTTGAAAATGTAGAACTTAGTTATGAAGAAAAAGCATTTTTTGATGATTTAGATGATGGATATTTAAGTGCTGAAACTAATATTGGCGAAGAAGAATTCACTTTAATGATGAAATCTCTAACAAGAACAAAAAATAGGGTTTTAGTAGTAGGTAATGATCTTATTGCTCATAAAGAGGCTCAAAATATTGCAAAACTAGCAGCTGTTATAGAAAAATACACGGATATTTCTGTCCTTGTTGTGCCACGAGATGTCAATACTCTTGGAGTAAGCCTTACATGTAAGCTAGATTATGATGACAACTCCCTCCTTAATGTTGTTGGCTATAACGATAAAGGAAGTTTTGTTATCTCAAGTGTTGGAGAAGCAGATTTAGCTGCTCCCGCACTCAATCAACAAGAGGGAACATTTGTAAGCATCGACAATCGTGTTGTTCCTACAAACTCTGCGTTGGCATTTGGCGGATATGAACTTCTTGATCTTGCAAAAGTTTTTGGCATAGGCAAGAAAGACACTATAGACTTTACTAAAGAACTTCCAGTTGAGAACGGTTTTAAAGCAGTTGAATTTGATCTCCTTGAAAACTTCCTTGCACCTTTAGGCGAAGATATCAGAGGCTATTTGCTGGACGTTGTAGAAGTGGCAATGGATGGATCATTGGATGAGCTAGATTCTCTTCCAGAGTTTAATGGAACGATCATCTATAACGTCAATCCTGTATTACAATTTAATGCTTATACAAATATTACGAAACAGCTTGAACGTGAGACAACACTTCGCGGTTCTGCTCAGTTTGGCGCAGCAGCGCGTGTGAGTGATGGAGATAAAGTTGAAATAAGTTTTGCAGATAAAACATTCATCCGTACTTTCAAGCAAGATAAATCTTTAAAGGGTACAATCGCATTAAATCCTACTTTTGATTTAGACGAAAGTATCAACAGTTACAGATTTCAAAAATCTAAAATTATGAGAGTGAACCATGAGTAATATTACGATCAATATAGATGGCCGCGAAATACAAACAGAAGAGGGAGAATTTATATTAAATGCCGCTCGTGCAAATGATATATTTATACCGGCTATCTGTTATCTGACTCGCTGTAGTCCAACTTTAGCGTGCCGTATCTGTCTTGTAGAAGCTGATGGCAAACAGGTTTACGCATGTAATGCCAAAGCAAAAGATGGTATGAATATCACGACTTCTACAGAAACTATTGAGACAGAACGCCGCGCAATCATGGAAGTTTATGATGTCAATCATCCTCTAGAATGTGGTGTGTGTGACCAATCCGGAGAGTGCGAACTTCAAAACTATACACTAGAGATGGGCGTTGATTCACAAAGCTACAGTATCAAAGATGTTGAGAGAAAAGATAAAGATTGGGGGCATATACACTATAATCCAGGTCTTTGTATCGTTTGTGAGAGATGTGTTACGGTATGTAAAGATATGATCGGTGACAACGCTTTAAAAACGGTTGCTCGCGGTGCGGATGCAATCGAGAATGAGTACAAAGAGAGTATGCCAAAAGATGCTTATGCGATGTGGAATAAGCTCAACAAATCGATTATCGGCCTGACGAGCGGCGAAGAGATGCTCGATTGTACTTCATGTGGCGAATGTGCGGCTGTCTGTCCGGTCGGCGCACTTGTCGATACTCATTTCATATACAAATCAAATGCTTGGGAACTTCATCAAGTTCCTGCAACATGTGGTCACTGTAGTGCGGGATGTCAGATCACTTATGATGTCAAACATACAAGTATTGAAAATTCTGATGGTAAAATTTATCGCGTTATGAACGAATGGAACTATGTTTCACTTTGTGGCGCTGGACGTTATGGATTTGACTATGACAACAAAGTACAAGCAAAAGATGAAGTAGCTTTTGCAAAGGCAGTAGAAGCGTTTAAAAAAGCGGATACTTTAGCGTTTACTTCTACGATTACAAATGAAGAAGCGTATATCCTTCAGTCATTGAAAGAAAAGTTTGGTTACAAACTTGTAAACGCGGAAGCAAAAGCATTTCAAACATTTTTGAAAAATTATAGTGAAGTAAGCGGCACATCTTTGTATGGAAGTGACTTGACGCAGACTCACGCAGCTGATTTTATAATTTCTTTAGGAACAGCACTCAAAAGTGACAATCCAAATGCAAGATACGCATTTAATAATGCTATTAGTATGAATAAAGGTGCAGGTCTTTATTTCCATCCACTAAAAGATCCTATCATTGATGGAATAGGCAAAAACGTGATGAGTATAGCGCATGCGCCACTTACTGAAGAAGCGGTTTTATATCTTTTACTTGACCTTTTTGCTGACAAATCAAAACTTCCAACTTCGGTAGTTGAATACATTGGAAGCTTTCACTCTCTAAAAACTGTGACAGTTGAAGAGACAATCAAAGAAAAAGTAGTCGAGATCGTTAAAGTGAAAAAAGTAAATGAAGAAACGGGTGAAGAGGAAGAGGTAGAAGAGGAAAAAACTTCTATGGTTCCTAAAAAAATCTCTAAAGAGGTTCAAGTCGATGAAAATGCTCTTTTAGAGATTGTTGATGCACCTCAAAACTTTAGTGAAAGTCTAGAGAAATTTTTAGCGAAAAAAGAGAGTTTCTCTCTAATCGTCGGACCAGATCTCTATACACATCCAAATGCTAAAAATTTAGCACGTCTTGTGGCACTTTTAGAAAAATATAGTGCATTTAAACTGGTAATGATTCCAAGTCTTACAAATACTCTTGGTGTTTCACTCATCTGTGATCTTGATGATGCAAGAGGAACTTACACGGTGGGTTATAATACAAAAGGCGACTTTACTCTAAGCGCACTTGGAGAGGGCGATCTTGATATGCCGGCACTCAACCAGCAAGAGGGAACACTTACAAGTATTGATAAGCGTGTAAATCCTACAAATGCAGCGGTTGGATACAAAGGATATGAGCTTAACGACATTGCTAATGCTCTTGGACTTAGCGCTAAATTGACAATAGATTACACAGTTAAATTGCCAGCATGTAAAGGTTTTAAAGCAGAACTATTTGACAATCTTCCAAATCGTTATGAGAATGATGGTACAGAAGTTCGTGGATATGTACTAGATATCCTTAGCACTGAAACATCTGCTACTGAGTCAGTTGAAGCGATAACAGATGCTAAGTTAGATGGAACTATCATATACCTAGCAAATCCGGTTCGTCAGTTTAGTGAATTTACTAACGTCTCTGCGAATCTTAAAGAGGAAATCGGGATTTATATGAGTGAGTCTTATCTCAAAACAAGTGATTTCAATGCGGGTGATACTGTAAAAGTGAAGACACAAAACGGTGAGTTGAGCACAAAAATCATCAGTGACAACAAAATCGAAGGGGAGATAGCGACTCTTCCAACTTTTGATTCAAATCTAAATTCACAGGCTCTCTTTAGCGGCTACCGCTTTAGTACAGCTACAATACAAGGGGTGTAAGTATGGATATGGCATATTTAATTGAAACGGTTGTAAAAATCGTTGTGATTATGTTGATTTTTTCTGCTTTAGCGGGACTAGGAACATATTTTGAGCGTAAGGTTCTTGCATTTATGCAACGCCGTTTAGGGCCAATGAGTGTTGGACCATATGGGCTTTTACAAGTTGCAGCTGATGGTATCAAGCTATTTACAAAAGAGGATATTATTCCTCAAAATGTAGTAGCTCCGATATTTAAGTTCGCGCCTGTAATTACTGCAGCTACTGCGTTTATGGCAGCTGCGGCTATTCCATTTTGGCCTCAGTTTACAGTGTTTGGTTACACGGTTCACCCGATTGTTGCAGATACAGAAATAGGTTTGTTGTATGTATTGGCAGTAATGGCAATTGGTCTTTACGGTCTGCTTCTTGGTGGTATGGCGTCTGCAAATAAGTTTTCTCTTATCTCAGCAGCACGTACAGCAGCGATTTTTATATCGTATGAAGTTGTAACAGGTCTTTCACTTCTTGCACCAATTATGATTGTAGGTTCTCTTTCACTTATTGATTTTAACAACTATCAAGCTGGCGGTGTGAGCCACTGGTTGGTATGGACTCAGCCAGTTGCATTTATCCTTTTTTGGATCGCTGCTTTTGCTGAAACTGGACGTACTCCGTTTCACTTGATCGCAAACGACCATGAGATTATCGATGGTTTTGGTACAGAGTATTCAGGTATGAGATGGGGTCTTTTCTTTATTGGGGAATATGCAAATATGTTCTTCATCTCGTTTGTTATAGCATTAGTATTTCTTGGTGGATTTGGAGATGGTGGTTTAGGCGGCGCATTGGCACTTATAGCTAAAGTTTCATTTTTCTTTTTCTTCTTTTTATGGACAAGAGCTGCTTGGCCAGATGTTAGACCAGATCAATTGATGTGGCTATGTTGGAAAGTGCTTATGCCATTAGCCGTAGTAAATGTAGTCGTTACCGGCTTAGTGATGATGTTTTAAGGGGCCATGATGAGTAATATAGAACAGTTTAAAAACAGAAATGTAAGCGAAGAATATTTTCTAGTTGACATTGAAGATTATCCTACTGATGGTTGGGGGAAATTCAAGCGTGTTGTAAAACGTACTTTTCAAGGGGAACTTTTTGTTGGTCTTTGGGTTGTACTTCGTGAGATGATAAAATTTGATATCCATACAGTTCAGTATCCAAAAGAGAAAATGCCTATAGGGCCTCGCTACCGCGCAGTTCATGAGATGAAACGTCTTTGGGAATCTGGGACTGAGAGATGTATCGGGTGTGGACTTTGTGAAAAGATCTGTATCTCCGATTGTATCCGTATGGAAACAAAAATCGATGAGAACTCTCGTAAAGAGGTTAGCGAATACAGCATTAATCTTGGGCGTTGTATCTTCTGTGGATATTGTGCAGAGGTTTGTCCTGAGCTTGCGATCACTCACGGTGGAAGATATGAAAATGCAAGTGAACAAAGAGCACACTTTGTTATGTATGAAGATATGTTAACACCAATCGATATGCTAAAAGCTGGTCAGCAACAAGAGTTTGAAGGTTTCGGTGCTATCACACCACATGAAGATGAGCGTGTCAAAAAGACACCTCTCGCATATTAAGGAGTAACAATGTTTGAAGCAATCGCTTTTTATCTGTTTTCAATATTAACAGCTGTTATGTTTTATATCACTGTAACAACAAAACAGGCGCTGTTTGCATTGACTGCATTGGCAGCAGGAATGATTTTTATATCAGCATTCTTTTTTATTTTAGGTGCTGATTTCTTGGGAGTTGTTCAGATTATCGTTTATACAGGCGCTGTTATGGCCCTTTATGCATTTGGTATGATGTTTTTTGATACGACTAGAGAGCTAAAAGAGAGAAGTGGATCATCGCTTATTACGGCTGGACTTTCTATTTTATCTGCAGTTTTTGTCGTACTTATCTTTGTTGCTCCAATTGTGAGTACAAAGATTCAAGTAACTGCTCCGCTGATCGCAGGAGCAACAAACTCACAGTCTGTTGGTATGGTTTTGTTTACTAAATATCTTGTTCCATTTGAGTTAGCAGCCGTGATGCTGCTTGTTGCTATGATAGCTGGAATTGTTTTAGCTGGGAAGAAAATGGATAGATCATTGACACTAATGGCAGAAGAAGAGATTATGATAGCTGAAGAAGCTAATAGAAAGGTGCTACTATGATGGAAATCGGTTTAACACATTATCTTGTCCTTTCAACAGTTCTTTTTTCAATAGGATTGTTGGGCGTGATGAGGCGTAAAAATCTTTTAATGCTGTTTTTTGCAACTGAGATATTGCTCAATGCAGTCAATGTGGGATTTGCAGCTATTTCTCACTATTACAATGATCTGACTGGTCAAATGTTTGCATTTTTTATCATAGCTATTGCTGCGTCTGAAGTAGCTGTAGGACTTGGACTTTTGATCGCATGGTACAAACGTCATGGAAATATTAATCTTGACGCTATGTCATCAATGAGAGGATAAACGAATGGAATTATACTTATATATAGCACTATTTTCACCGCTTGTTGGTGCACTATTCGCGGGTCTGTTTGGAGCTTCTCCTAAGACACTCCTGACAGGGGTTGTAAACTCCTCTTTGCTTTTTGCATCGTTTCTCTCGAGTGCAGTTTTGCTTGGATATGTACTCAATGGACAAACTGTACATGTAGAGATGATGCAGTGGATAGCTGCGGGGAATCTTTATATCCCTTTTGGTTTTGTTGTTGATCAAGTGAGTGTGACTATGATGATGGTCGTGACTACGGTTTCAACAGTTGTACATGTATACTCTATAGGTTATATGGATCACGACAAAGGGTTTAATCGTTTCTTCTCTTACCTATCAGCATTTGTTTTCTCGATGATGGTTTTGGTTATGAGTGATAACTTCGCCGGTCTTTTCATTGGTTGGGAGGGTGTTGGTCTTTGTTCTTGGTTACTGATTGGGTTTTGGTACCATAAAGAGAGTGCTACTTGGGCGGCAAATGAAGCTTTCATTATGAACCGTATTGCTGACCTTGGAATGCTTATCGGTATCTTTTTAGTTTACTGGAATACAGGTTCACTTCAATATGACAAAGCGTTTGCTGTTATGCCAACACTTGATAATATAACACTTATGTATATAGGCGTGTTTTTATTTATAGGCGCAATGGGTAAATCTGCTCAGTTTCCTCTACACACTTGGCTTGCCGATGCGATGGAAGGTCCAACTCCTGTTTCTGCACTTATCCATGCTGCGACAATGGTTACTGCCGGAGTTTATCTTGTTGTTCGTGCAAATCCTCTTTATCATATGATCCCTGAGATGGGACTCTTTATCGCAAGTTTAGGTGCATTTGTTGCAATGTTTGCAGCGACTATGGCTCTTGTAAATCGTGATATGAAACGTATTATCGCGTATTCAACACTTTCACAACTTGGATATATGTTTGTGGCTGCTGGTCTTGGCGCTTACTGGGTTGCATTGTTTCACTTGATGGCTCATGCATTTTTTAAGGCACTTCTTTTCTTGGGTGCTGGAAATGTTATGCATGCGATGGATGGTGAACTTGATCCATTTAAAATGGGTGGACTAAGAAAAAGCATGAAGTGGACATTTATCATGATGACTCTTGCTTCTGTGGCACTTGCTGGTATATATCCATTGGCTGGATTCTTTTCTAAAGATGCGATTTTAGAGGTTGGTTTTGTTGAACATCACTATGTGATCTACACTGTACTTTTACTTACAGCGGGTATGACAGCGTTTTACTCTTTCCGTTTAGTTGCTCTTATCTTTCATGGTGAAGAGAGATATAAAGTATTTGGTTTTCATCCGCATGAAGCATATAAATTTGTACTTATTGCGATGAGTCCACTTGCTATTTTGGCTGTGATTGCAGGTTCATTTAAATCAACATATTTTGATATGGTGACAAAAATTCTACCAAATACTGAATATCATATTCATTCTGAAGTGACAGAATGGACGATGATTATAGGAACTCAGCTCTTTGTTATCCTTGCTATATTTTTTGCTTACAAAAAATATATCAATTTTAAGGGTGAAAATAAAGAATTTGAAAAACGTCTTGTATATAAAGTATTGATCAATCAGTACTATATTCCATACTTTTATGAAGAGTATATAACAAAACCATATAGAGAGCTTTCAACGGTATTCTGGAAAAAAGTAGATATGAAAGTTGTTGATGCAACTGTTGACTGTATCGCTAATGGGATTTATAAAGCGGGTGAAAATACTCGTGATATGCAAAACGGGAATCTTTCAAGTATGCTTAGATGGATGGTTGCCGGCACAGTTATACTGTTGTCTTTAGCGGTTGCTTTTGGGTTAGCAGTGAGATATGCAGATGAAATTTCAGCTGTATTATCAGGTTTAGGAGCTTAATAAATGTTAGATCATATATTGTCATTATTAATATTTTTTCCAGCTATTGCAGCTATTATGGGCTTTGTTGTCCATAAAGATAGTGCAAAAGCGTTCGGTGTTGCAGTCTCTGTTATAGAGTTTGTAATCTCTTTATATTTGTGGTTTGCATTTGATACAAATGTTTCTGGCATGCAGTTTATGGAGAACATATCTGTTGTGCCGGCATTTGGTATCAATTACCTTGTTGGAATAGATGGAATATCTTTATTCATTGTCATTATGGCTTCATTCTTTACGATGATTGGTATCGCTTCTCTTGGTGATATGAAAAAGATAAAGAACTTAGTTATCACTCTTCTCTTTTTACAAATGACGATGGTTGGAGTATTCGCTGCTCTTGATGCTATCTTGTTTTATGTATTTTGGGAACTTTCTCTAGTTCCGATGCTCTATATTATCGGTGCATGGGGTGGTCCATTACGCATTTATGCTTCTGTCAAGTTTTTCTTATACACATTTACAGGTTCACTTGTTATGCTTGTTGGTATGCTTTTTATGGCATTTTTATATAATCAAGCAACGGGTGTTTGGAGTTTCTCGATTTTAGAGTGGTATCGTTTGATACTTCCTTTAAACTATCAGTTGTGGTTGTTTGCAGCATTTTTTATCGGTTTTGCTATCAAAGTTCCTATGTTTCCATTTCACACTTGGTTACCATATGCACACGGTCAAGCACCAACTATTGGTTCTGTAATCCTTGCAGCGGTCCTTCTTAAAATGGGAACTTACGCATTTATCCGTTTTTCTCTTCCGATGTTCCCTGATGCAGCAGCATTTTTTATGTTTCCAATCGCGGCAATTGCGATCATTATGATTATCTATACAGCAATGGTTGCATATGCTCAAGAAGATATCAAACAAGTTGTTGCATATTCTTCTATTTCACATATGGGTGTTATCATCCTTGGTACATTTGCTTTAAATGTTGAGGGAATTACAGGTTCTGTATTTTTAATGATCGGTCATGGTATCGTCTCTGGCGCACTCTTCTTTTTAGTTGGTGTGATTTACGACAGACGTCATACAAAAATGATGAGTGAGTTTGGTGGTTTAGCTTCAGTTATGCCTCGCTATGCGACGATATTTGGAATTATGATGATGGCTTCGGTAGGTTTACCTTTACTTGTCAACTTTGTTGGTGAGTTTTTGAGTCTACTAGGTTTTTATAATCAATCACATATCGCAACTCTTCTAGCAGGAACGGCGATTATTGTTGGTGCCATCTATATGTTAAGTTCATATAAAAGAGCATTCTTTGGTGAAGTGACAAATGAAGCAAATAGAAAACTTCCAGATGTGAATTCAAGAGAGTTATTGGCTCTTATTCCTTTGACTATTATCGCTGTTTGGCTTGGAGTTTATCCAAAACCACTCTTAGAGCCGATTAATAACAGTGTAAAATCAGTTGTTATGCTGATGCACGAAAAAGCAATAACACCAGAGGGTAAAAGCCGTATACCTTCACTTGAAAATAAAGTTGCGATGCAAACACCAGAAGCGGAGGTAAAATAATGCTAAGTCATGTAAATATTTCTTTAGAGTCACTCAATATTGCGACGCTAGTACCTATGCTTATACCTATTATGGGAGCACTTTTTATTCTAGTTTTGGATCTGTTTAAAAAAGATCAGAGTAAATCTATGTATGTTATGCTGAGTTTATTATTTGTGATGCTTGACTTTGGATCATTGATAGATTTTTCTATAGATTTCAGTACAAACGGAACTATTCTTGGCTATTTTGATATGATGCTTATAGATGGATTGGCACTTTTAGGACAGTTCATCATCGTTGGCGCTTCTATTTTGTTTATACCACTTGCGCTCACGTCAAAACGTTTCCATGAATTCTCATATCCTGAATTTTTTGCCCTTTTCTTGTTCATGATCTCTGGTTTTCAGTTTATGGTTGCGACAGATAATCTTATTCTTATTTTTATCGGACTTGAAATGGCTTCGTTAGCTCTATACACGCTCATCGCTCTTCATAATAGAAGTAAATCTTTTGAAGCTGCTGTAAAGTACTTTACAATGGGTGCTTTAGCTGCTGGTTTCTTTGCTTTTGGATCTATGGTGTTATATGCACTTACTGGTTCTGTAGAGATTCATCAGATGGCTGCGGTATTTAATGCAGATGAGTTTGCAAATCTTCCGTTTATTCTAGTCGGTGTTGTATTTTTACTTGCAGCTTTAGGCTTTAAAGTTTCTCTTGTTCCATTTCACACATGGGCACCGGATGTTTACGAGGGTGCGAGTGCGTCAATGGCAGGTTATATGTCTATCGTACCAAAGATAGCAGGTTTTGTTGTTGTTATGCGTATGTTTGAATTTTTAATTCACAGTGGTGTCGTATGGCTCAACGTCGTGCTTTATGTGATTGTTGTAGTAACAATGACAGCCGCAAATATTTGGGCACTTGTTCAAAGTGATGTAAAACGTATGCTTGCATATAGTTCTATCTCTCATGCAGGTTTTGTTATGGCAGCTGTTTTAATTGGTACTACTCAAGCGAACTCAGCACTCTTTTTATACTGGATTCTTTTTACGTTTACAAATCTTGGAGCATTTAGTATGCTTTGGATCTCACGTCAGAAAAATTTAGCAGCAGGACAAAGTTCAGATCACTCTTACAATAAATTTGCGGGTCTGATTAAAGTAGCGCCTATCTCTGCAACGATTATGGCTCTATTTATGTTAAGTCTTGCAGGATTACCTCCATTTGCACTCTTTTGGGGTAAAATTTATATGATCTCTGCAGCCGTTTCTTCTGGATATATTGTTTTAGCATTGATTATGGCACTCAACTCTGCGATTGCAGCGTATTATTATTTAAAACTCATCATCTATATGTTTATGAAAGAACCTGAAATAGATATTGACAATAAAGTGTATACAATGAATAGTTCTGTTGCTCTACGCACCATTATAGGTATCGCGGTCATTGGTACTGTGTTTGCTTCAGTTGTTCTAAATTCGTTGATTGAGTTTATTACGGCATTTGTATATAATAGCGGATATTAATAGTAAGAATCAAAGGGAGTAGTAATATAGTGTTAAAATGGTTGCTACTCTTTCTTATACCTTTATATCTTAATGCCCTTGAAATTAGTTTTCAAGCTGGCAAAGAGAATTTCAATAAATATACTCTTTTGCATGTAAAAGCAAGTGATCCATTTATTTGTGAACCTCAAACTGATGATTTTAATAATATTACAAAAGTTATTTGTGCTTTTTCAAAAAAGCCTGATCAAAGCTTAAAACCGCTGAATGATGATTTTTTTAAGGTTATTAGTGAAGTCAAGAAGGGCACTTTTTTTCTTATAGTAACACCTGTTCATAAGATGAAACTTCTCCCCGATGTTGTAAATGTTGCAAGTGAAGATACATTTTTTCAATCAAAAGTACGTTTGTCAAAATCGTGGGTGATGGTCGGCTACAAAGAGAAGTTTACACTTTTAGCAGACAAAAAAAATTCAGAGAAGAGTTTGAATCTTCCTGTTACATTTCCAAAATATGAACCGCTATATGTGGGCAGTTTAGATATTGCAGGCAATCCTGTACATATCAAGCAAGCAGGCGATGTTAGCGGATATTTAAAAGCTAAAAAAAGTTTTGTGAATAAAGATTATACAGGAACGGTGCAAGCTGTAGATGATATCATAAAATCTTTTCCGGATTCTATCTTTATGAGCGAACTACTTTACTATAAGATTAAAGCTCTTTCAAAACTAAAAAAATATGACGAAGTTACTTCTCTTTCAAAAGTATATTTACGTAGCTATGCATCAGATGAGAATGTTCCCGAAGTTCTTTCACTTACGGCCATGGGATATAGTCAAGAACATCAAAACACTGATGCCGATTATTTCTATGACAGACTTTTTTCTGAGCATAGTGATTCTGTATTTTCAAAAAAAGGGTTAATCTATAAAGGAGACCAGCTCTTAGAAGCAGGTAATTCTACCAAGGGTTTAGAATATTATCAAAGGGCTTTGGATGAGACTAATGATATAGATACGGCAGCAACAGCATCTCAAAAAATAGCCAATTACTATCTCAATGGAACATCTGCAAAAAAAGCACAGAATTATGTTGATAAAATACTTCAAGCAGATCCTGCATACTTTCTAAAAGAAAGGGATGGTTCACTAAAATTTGCATCTGCACTTGCCGAGAAAGGGATGTTCTCAGAAGCATCGAAAATATCGCAGATTCTCTTAGCACCAGTTACGAAAAAAGATGCAAACTACGAACAACTTCTTAAAAATAGCGGTGTGTGGCTTGCAAAAACAACAGAAAAAGCTGAGGCGATGAAGTTGCTCAACAGATATATCAAAGAGTTTCCTCATGGAACCTTTATAGATGAGGTAAAGACGACCAAAGATTCTTTATTTTTTGATGTCAATGATGGAAATATGACTGCGAACATGGCAAATTATGATAAGTTGATTCAAAACTATAAGAATGATTCTATAGGGCAAAAAGCACTTTATAAAAAAGCACAATTGTTACTGCAAGGGCAAAAATATATAGAGGTGTTGGCACTTAAAACACCATTAAAAGCATTGGATAAAAAAATATATCCAAATGTGGATGATATGATCAATCAAGCAGCAAGTGCACTCATCAAACTCAAGCTAAAAGATGGTAAGTGCAGTGAAGTTGTGAGTATATCGAGTGAATACAACATCAAACTTGCAAGTGATTTTGATGATGATCTCTATAACTGTTATATGAAAATACCACAGCTGACCTTGGCAAAAAATATGGCTGCAGCAAATATTAATACGAAAATCTTGACGCAAAAAATCAAATGGATGTATCGATATGCAAATGTGAGTTTTCAGACGGGAGAATATAACAATGCTATTAAAATGGGCAATGATGTAATTACACTTATTGGCAGGGACAAAAAAAGTCCATATATCGATATCTACAGAACACTTTTTGATGCATATCAGCGAGTGGGAGATGATAATAAAATGATCGTAATGATGACAAACATAGTAGATGCATTTGGAGAGAACTTTAAAGATATCGAACGATATGTGCAGATGATGGGACTTGCAACTCGTATGAAAGATGATAATATCATCATTACTTATGGTGAGAAGGTGATGAGCCTTCAGAGAAAAACATCTACCTATACGCAGTCACCTTATTCTGAATTTACAACGTATCAAGCATATATGAATAAAGGCAATACTACAAAGGCGATAGATATTCTTTTTTCTCTTGATAAAAGAGCTTTAAGTAAAGAACAGCGAGCAAGACAAAAATATCTTCTTGGATCGTTGTTACAGAAAAAAGGGAAAAACAGTGAGGCAAAAGTGCAGTTTAAAAAATCTATAGAGGCATCCAAAGAGTCTCCATGGGCAAAACTAGCCGCAGATGCGATAAAACTCTAAAACTTAGAACTTATTATCATCTCAAGCTCTTCAAGTGGAGCAGAGATAACATCTTTAAACTGAGTACGGTTAAAAGTCTGTTGCCTTTTTGCCAACTGCGCTGTGTGCATTGAGATATTTTCAAGCATCTTCTCTTTACTCACATATCCGTCAAGATACTCTAAAACCTCTAAGATCCCAATCGATTTCATACTGTTTGGTTCTCGCGTATATTTATGTTCTAAACTTGCAACTTCATCGATAATGCCCATTTGCACCATTTTTTTCGATCTTTTATCTATTCGCTCTCTAAGAATCTCTCTACTAACATCAATATTATAAATATCTAAATTTTCTATCACAGGTTTTGGAGGATGCGAAGCAAACCATTTTGTTGGAGAGAGTCCTGAAGCTTTATAAATTAACAGCATTTTTTCTATTCTATATCGATCATTGGAGTCTATATTTTTCATATATTCACTATCGATATTATGAAGAAGTGCATGACAGTCGCCTATATGTAAGAGCATCTTATCCACTTCTACTTTTACTTCTTCACTGATTTTTGGTATCTCTGAAAGACCTTGAAGCAAGGATTTGAGATAAAAAGTACTCCCTCCAACGATAACGAGGTTTTTACCTGTATCTTCAGCTATTTTTTTTGCATTTTTATAGATATCGATAAATATCTCTACGCTAAAACTTTCATCTGGAGTGATCTCATTAATACCAAAATGCTTTACATGTAAGAGTTCTTCATGCGAGGGTTTTGCAGATGCGATATTGATCTCTTTATAGATGCTGAGTGAATCTATGGAGAGGATATAGGCATTATGTTTCTCGGCGATTTTGAGTGCGAGATCACTTTTCCCAGATGCGGTCGGACCGATAATAGCAAGTTGTTTCATAACAAAATTATATCAGTTAAAAGGTTATTTTGCTAAAATAAGAGAAATAGAATTTTATTGGATATTTATTGCGAAGATATATACAAAAACTAAAAGATTTTAATGAGCTCGTGATGTTTCAGCACTCGATTTTCTCCTTGCCTTTTATCTTTATTGCCATGGTTGTAGCTGCAAATGGCTGGTTTGGTTTCAAACTTTTAGTCCTTGGAGCTTTGGCGGCAGTAACTGCAAGAAACTTTGCGATGGGGCTCAACCGCTGGGCAGATAGAGAGTTTGATTCTCTAAATCCTCGCACTGCAAGTCGTCCGAGTGTCGATGGCAGACTGGATGCGACCTCTATTTTTATTTTTACTGCTGTCAATGCTTTAGCTTTTATTGGTGTTGCGTATATTATCAACGGGCTTGCTTTTTATCTTTCATTTCCGATTTTGCTGATTCTTGGAAGTTATTCCTATTTTAAAAGATTTAGCGAGGGAGCACATCTTGTGCTGGGGATCTCTCTTGGTTTAGCACCCCTTGCGGGTGTTGTGGCAGTGCAAGCAAGTATTCCTGCATGGTCGCTTTTACTGAGTCTTGGCGTTATGTTTTGGGTGGCAGGTTTTGATCTTTTGTACTCTTTGCAAGATATAGAGTTTGATAAAAAGAATGGACTTTTTTCTATTCCATCAAAATATGGCGCAACTGCAACACTTAAAATATCTGCTTTCTTTCATTTTCTGACCATACTTTTTTGGACTCTGTTTGTAGCAGTCGCAGGACTTGGGCTGTTCTCTGTGTTAGCGGTCGTTTTTAGCTTTTTGATGCTCTCTTATGAACATTATCTTGTAAGAAAGGATTTTACAAAGATCGACAGAGCTTTTTTTACAGTCAATGGCTATCTCGGTATTGTCTTCTTCTTTTTTATTATTTTAGATAGGATATTTGCATGAAAGAGGGTGGAAATTGACAGCAACAGAGATCATCTTTATCGCCATCGGAGCTGTTTTACTCTATATTTTGTATTACATTTTTACAAAAGATGCAGAGCTTACAAGACATATACGCTCTATAGCAGCAGCGGTTGAAGATGTAAATCGCCAGATTTATGTGTTAGAGAAAAAACTTTATGAGATGCAAAATAGTGCAACGTCCAAAGATATGCATAGAGACATGAATGATGAAGAGATATATGCAGAGATAGAGAGAAGTGTCTATGATCTTATCAATCCGATGTCAAAAAAACTTTCCATGACAGAACAAAACCTTTCTGATCTTGCATCTGCCGTTGATAACAGACTTTCAAATCTTGAGGGTGGTATCCGTCAGATATCTATGCCCTCATCCGTGCATGGTAATGATGATGGCAAAATCACTTCACTTTTTAAACAGGGTATCGATATCGATACTATTTCAAAAGAGTTACACCTCTCCAAAGCCGAGGTTGAATTCGTGCTCAAAATAAATCAACTAAGATAGAGTGTCCATGGCAGATAGAAGACTTTTCGTTTTAACCTCAATAATGATCGTAATAGGCATCTTTATGTCTTATTCACTTACGTCATATACAGTGATCCTTTTTGATGTTGGTGAGTTTCACTTCCTGATTCGTCAGGCCTTTTTTGGAATCTTTTCGATTTTTATTATGTGGTATCTGGCTCAGCTTGATCCCGATATTTGGCTGCACAGACTGGGACTGAGTTTGTTTGTCATCTCCATGTTTTTAATGATCATCATGCCCTTTTTGCCGGCAAGTCTTGTTTCTGAGGTCGGCGGTGCGAAGCGATGGATTAAAATCGTAGGGTTTTCTTTAGCACCAGTTGAGTTTTTCAAGATAGGATTTATCTACTTTTTAGCATGGAGCTTTTCAAGAAAGCTTGGTCATCACGGCGGTATGGGAGTAAAAGAGGAATTTTTACGATTCTTTCCATATGCTATTGTCTTTGTTGCCGTTATGTTTATTATCGCATTTTTACAAAACGACTTAGGACAAGTTGTCGTACTTGGGCTTACACTTTTGTTTATGCTTATTTTGGCTGGAAGCAGTATGAAATTTTTTACTATTTTACTCTTTAGTACTCTTAGCTTCTTTGTCTTTTTTATTATTACGGCAGAACATAGAATTTCGCGTATCATATCTTGGTGGTCAATCGCGCAAAAATCTATTTTACAGCTCTTTCCAGAATCGATAGCCTCACATTTAAGAGTTCCCTCATCGACTGAACCATACCAGATAGGTCACTCTCTTAATGCAATCCATAACGGAGGTATTTTCGGCGCAGGTTTGGGTGATGGCACATTTAAGATGGGATTTTTAAGTGAAGTGCATACGGACTTTATCTTAGCTGGGATCTCAGAAGAACTTGGATTTATCGGTTTGACTGTTATAAGTCTTCTTTTTTTAGGGATTTTACAGCGTATATTTAAGATTGCAAACCGTTCAAGAGACTCTGTCTATTATCTTTTCAGTCTTGGTGTCGGACTTCTTTTAGCGTTCGCATTTTTGATAAACGCTTATGGTATCAGTGGATTAACTCCGATCAAAGGGATCTCAGTTCCATTTTTGAGTTATGGAGGTTCTTCTATTATCGCAGCTGCGATAGGAGTTGGGATGGTGCTTATGGCTTCAAAAAAAGTTGAACTAGATGAAAAAATAGTAGAAATACCCAAAAAAGGGGTAGATGAATGAAGTTTTGTATCACAGGCGGCGGTACAGGCGGACATCTCTCCATTGCCGATGCACTTTGTAATGCGGCGATAGAGCGTGGACATGAAGTAATATTTATAGGTTCTACAAACGGACAAGACAGAATGTGGTTTGGTGAGCATAGCAGTTTTGCGCATGTTTATTTTTTAGAAACGACAGGTGTCGTCAATCAGGGTTTATTCGGGAAAATAAAAGCACTTTACAAAATTTTCAAAGCTTTTTTAAAATCAAGAGAATTATTAAAAAAGCATAAGGTTCAAGCTGTTATTAGCGTGGGTGGATTCTCCGCGGCACCTGCTTCTTTTGCGTCTATATTTACAGCCATTCCGCTTTTTATTCATGAGCAAAATGCTGTTATAGGAAAGCTCAATTCCGTGTTACGTTCACGTGCAAAACTTTTTATCTCAGCGTATGAAAAGGACTGCGAGATTCAAGGTTATCCAGTAAAAGAGCAATTTTTTCAAACAGCAAGAGTACGAGATGAGTTGAAGACGATTATCTTTCTAGGTGGTTCTCAAGGGGCTAAAGCGATCAACGATCTTGCCTTACATGTAAGCCCGATTTTAAAAGAAAAAAATATTCATATTATCCATCAATGTGGTGAACGTGATTATGAAAGAGTCAAAGCCGAATATGAAAAGCTAGGGATTAAAGTAGAATTGTACTCATTTACAAAAGAGGTAGCTTCTCTTATTGCTAGAGCAGATCTGGCTGTGAGCCGTGCGGGTGCGAGTACACTTTGGGAACTTTGTGCCAACGGTGTACCGACTTTTTTTGTTCCCTATCCACATGCCGCTGGCGATCATCAGTTTCATAATGCGCAGTTTATATTAAAACATGATCTTGGCTGGTGTGAACGTGAGAGTGAAAACTTGAATGAAAAACTATTGGCAGTTTTAGATGCACCTCTGCATAGTAAAAGTAAAAGACTTTTAGAAAATTCACACAAAGATGTCGCATCAGAGATGATCAAACTCTTTGAGCAAAACGTGGAAGGAAATTGATGTTAGCAGAGTTTTCACATTGGCTTTTAGCAACGGTTTTTGATTGGGGATATTTGGGTATCTTTTTACTTATGGGAATGGAGAGTTCTGTTATTCCCATTCCAAGTGAACTCATTCTCATCCCAGCAGGAGTACTTATAGCTGATGGAAAAATGAACTTATATCTTGTTTTTATCGTATCGCTTTTGGGATCATTTTTGGGTTCTCTTATTAACTATTATGCGGCAATGTTTGTGGGAAGAAGATTTCTATACAAATATGGAAAATATTTCTTTGTAAGTCATGAGAGTCTTCAAAAGATGGATGAGTTCTTTTTAAATCATGGACATGTCTCCACGTTTACAGGCAGACTCATCCCTGGAGCAAGACATCTTATCTCCATTCCCGCAGGTCTTGCAAAGATGGATATCAAATTATTTTTGATTTACACGGGCGCGGGTGCTGGGCTTTGGAGCATCATCTTGATCGCTTTAGGATATTTTATCGGTAAAAGTCAAGACCTTATTACAATGTATCTTAAAGAGATAACAGTTGGGTTGGTTTTATTCGTTCTAGCAGTGATAGTTGGATATATATTTTTTAAAAAGAAACAAGGGGTAAAAAATGATTGAGATCGGGACAACGGCGCCAGAATTTTGTCTTCCAAATCAGGATGATGTAGAGATATGTTTGCGAGATATCAAAGGTAAGTGGATTGTTTTGTATTTTTATCCAAAAGATAACACTCCGGGATGTACGACGGAGGCATGTGATTTTACGGATGCAGTTGTAGATTTCTCAGATCTTGATGCGATAGTTTTAGGTGTAAGTGCAGACTCAACGGCGAAACATCAAAAATTTATAGAGAAGTATGATCTTGATATTACACTTTTAAGTGATGAAGAGACGAAGATGATGCAAGACTATGGTGTCTGGCAGATGAAGAAAAACTATGGAAAAGAGTATATGGGGATTGTAAGAACGACTTATATCATCGATCCTGCTGGTAAAATCGCCGCTACTTGGAATAATGTAAAAGTTCGTGTAAAACGTAAAAAAGATGGCAAGACTATTGAGACTTTACATGTAGATGAGGTAAAAGTAAAACTTCAAGAGTTGAGAGCTTGATTTTTTCAGATTGAAGAGTCTTATGCCCAAAGGGCACTTCGCATGTAAGCCTTAAATGCTTACATGTAAAGAGTTTTTAGAATTTGTACCTTAGATAAGCTCGGATATCTTGAGCTTCTTTTACAGCATTTGGGGTACCCGTAGCTGATATCGCTATCGGTGTTCCGCTTCCTGTTGTGCCATCAGCATTTCCTCCAAAGAATCCGTTGCTTCCTGTATAGTCATACGTGATGTATGTATAACGAAGTTGAAATGATAGAACGTTATCCACTAAAGGTTCAGTAAAATAAGCTTCATATGCATTCCCGCGAGCTGCGAGTTTTGAACCGATATTTGTGTCTTCACCGTATGTGATACTTCTCCAATATTTTGAACCGTGGTTGTATTCCACGCCCCATCTTCCCTCTCTACTGATAAGTGATGGAAACTGTACGCCAACCCACTCAGAGTAACCTGTTTTTGCATCGGTACTTCCCAGCATGTATTGCCCACTATTTGGATTCGTTTGAGAAACTGCTCCACTGATAAAGAAAGTTGTATTATCCCAAAACTCACCCAAGTCATTGCCGATACCATTAATAACAAAGTTTGCAGTTGCGCTGTAAAGCCCACCGACAGTTTCAAAAGTTGGATCTGATTGCATATTTTTTGCATCGATAAGATTATTTGCATAATAGATCTGACTTTGTAGTTTATAGTGTCCATTGTCATATGGCACAAAAATAAGTCCTGCTAGGTCGATATCATTCGTTGTTGATGGATCTTTTGCATATGGAGTAGGGCTAAATCTCGGTTCCGCATTTGTTCCACCACGACCTGCACAAAATTTCACATACATCCCAGGAACACCAGTAACTCGTTCTAGTCCAAATTTTGAACTAAGACCATCAAACTCAACATTAATAGCGTGTCCCATCGGTGAAGATTCAGGATCATTATCACGTAGATTTACTAAGTGTCCATTTGTTGAAGGACGACGACCTATGCTGAATGTCCAAGGGGTATTGAGGCCTAAGAAGGTATTGTTTTTATAGAAAAAGTATGCAGAACGCACTCTTAATGTATCATCATAAGCATTTTCATTTGTGATCCAGTCAAAATTTTCATAGCCAGTTGAATTTACACCGCTTCTCGCACCATAAGCTTTGTTGTATGCTAGTTGTCCAGTAAAACTAATTTTATCAGTTGCTGCCCAACTCATTCCAAGCCAAAGTCTGTTTGTCATTAAGGCATCATTACCAGCGGTTTTACCATTAGCCATTTTGTAACCGATATTTTCAATAGCAGTTCTAAAATCCACATTAAACTTCAGATGATTTCCGTTTGTCTTTTTATTAAGATCATCGATATCATCTTGCATGTCAGCAATTTTACTTTCTAGCTTGCTAGTAGGACTTTTTGTACTTTTTGAAGGTTTGGCATCTTTTTCATCTTCATCATCATCGTCTGAAGAAGATACTTTTTTAACGACAGGTTTGTCATCGTCATCATCTATTGCGCTTACCGTTTTGGAAGCTTTTGCAGTT
>CAISHH010000156.1 GCA_903885085.1 uncultured Campylobacterales bacterium | reverse complement strand
TGCATTTATGGATGCCTTTCTTTCTATTTTTAAATAAACTCTTACATGTAAAGTTCTTTACATGTAAGAGTTTTGCTTCTTCTATAAACTTAATATTTAAGCGTTTTCTCTTGAGTTCATAGCTTCTACAACTAATGGTATGATATTATGACTTTTTGTCTTATCGATAAAGCCATCAGCACCAAGTCCAGTTGCTTCACGTTTATTGTTATCACCTGTCATTGAACTATTGACGATAATTGGTATTTGCGCTGTTATAGGATTTGCTCGTAACTCTTGGATAACTGTAAATCCTGAAATTTCAGGCATCTCGATATCTGTAATGACTGCTGGAATAATCGATGGATCATCAAGTGATGCAATATAATCTAGCAAAAGTCTACCATTGTTAAATATTTTATATTTAAGATTTGCATTTTCAAATATCTGAATAAGATGTCTTTGGGCGGTTTTAGAATCCTCTGCTATTAAAACAGTGCCTTTTTTTAGCTTCATTGGTATATCAAACTCTTCCATAGCACGTTTGCCTTCATTCACATCGACCATTGCTTGAGGCACAACATCCGCCAAAAGTTTTTCATAATCCAAAACTAAACACATACTTCCATCTTCAAGTCTCGTATCGTTCATAACTACACTATTCTCACCTACACTGTAGCTCTCTGGTGCATGCATTTCGCTCCAGTTCTTTTTAACGACTCTAAATGCTGACATAATACGAAGACCAATGATGATGCCGTTAAAATCGCATATAAGAATATTTGATTTTTTAATCTCTTCTTTAGAGAGTGTCATATGCAACCATGCAGGAAGATTAAGTATTGGTATTTGGATTCCTCTTAGGGTTATCGTTCCTTCAAGCATAGGATGTGATGAAGGGATTTGTGTGAGATAATGATTTTTTGCTTCGACTACTTCTCTCGTTTTAAAAACATTGATTGCATAAAATGCCGCATCCGGATTATGACTTACCTTAAATACTAAAAGTTGTACTTCATTGTTCTTTGCTAAATTTGTAGACGCATCCACGTTGTCCAATATAGACATATCATCTTCCTTGTGTGCAATAATATGCAATATTATCGAAATAAAAATGAATATGAGATTATGTGCCTATATCTTTGGCATTATCTAATTAAAAGTGATATATGAGTAGAATTCAGGCTCTTAAAGAACATAAGGATTAATTTTGAATACGATTACAGCCTGTCCCCTGGATTGTTATGATACTTGCTCTATCATATATACGGATGGAAAGTTAAAAGGTTTAACAGAGGGATTTACTCATGGCTTTTTATGTCCTCATCTTAACCATTATGAAACTTTTTCAAGAATTGAACAGCCCAGATTTAAAGGTAAAATCATCACGATGGATGAAGCTTTGACTCATCTAAGTGGTATCATGAAACAAAATCAAAAAATTCTTCATTATAGAGGAACTGGAAATTTTGCTTTGATGCAAGAGGTTACGGATCATTTTTTCAGCTCTATTGGCGCAACTTTGACTAATGGTAGTCTTTGTGATGGAGCTGGTGAAGCAGGCATTATCGCTGGACGAGGTCACAATGACATAATGACACCCCAGCAGATAGCCAAATCTGAAGTTGTCGTCTTTTGGGGAAGAAATCCACACACGACGTCATCACATTTTTTGCCACTTTTAAAAGATAAAAAGATTATTGTCATCGATCCCATAAAAACAAAGATTGCACAAGCAGCTGACTTATATGTACAAATAAAACCTCATGGAGATGCCGAGTTTGCGATGCTTCTATCACGTTTTTTATTTATAGAAGGAGCTGTAGATGAGGAGTTTGTTTTAGAACATGCCTCAGAATATGAGGAGTTTTATGAGCTCACACAAACTATCCGTATTAAAGCAGTTTTAGATAATATTGGTGCGACTTTAGGAGATATCGGTAAGTTTTTGGAACTTGTTAAAGGGAAGAAAGTAGCCATACTTTGCGGAGTCGGGATTCAAAAATATCTTGATGGTGCAGATGTGATGCGTGCCATTGATGCTTTTGGTGTATTGTTTGGGCTCTTTGGAAAAGAGGGGTGCGGAGTGAGTTATCTTGGTTCTTCAAAACGTGGGATTGATTCTCCATTTGCACTTACATGTAAGACTAAAAAAGTAAGTAAAGTTGATACAAGATTTGGTGATTTTGATACTGTTTTTATTCAAGGAAGTAATCCTGCAAACCAGATGCCAAACACATCAAGAGTGGTAGAAGAACTTCAAAAAGTAGAAAATATTATCTATTTTGGTCTTTATGAAAACCAAACTTCTCAGATGGCAGATCTTATCATCCCCGCAAAAACATTCTTGGAAAAAAATGATATCAGAACCTCTTACTCGACGCATTACATGTATGAGATGCCTCGTCAAAAAGTGAGTGAAATAGGGATAAGTGAATATGAACTGACAAAATATCTTTGTGATGCTTTTGATATTTCACTCAAGAATGAAGAGGACTATATCGCACATTTTAGATCTTTCGCTGCTAAAAATGAAGAGGGAATTTTGGAAGTAAAGGGGAGAGAACAGATCGCTTATGAAAATGGTTTTACAACAGATGATGATGAATTTTTGTTTTTAGAGGAGTTAGATAGCGACAGAGATGAGAGTGATGATCTTTATCTGCTTACATGTAAGTCCGCTACAAGTTTAAATTCACAGTTTAAGGTCAATGACAAAGTCTATCTTCATCCTTCCCTTGGTTATGAAGAAAATCAGTTAGTCGAGGTATCATCACTTAGCGGAACTGTACGCTTACATGTAGCTCTTGATGAAAGACTTAGAGCGGATTGTGTACTTATCTATTCTGGAACGAGTGGAATCAATCACCTCACAACTTCAAAGAAAAGCTACGAGGGAAATAGTGCTGTTTACGAGCAAAATAGAGTGAAACTCACAACAATTTAAAGGATGTTCCATGTATGGTAAATTGATATTTTTGGCAATAAGTTTTTTTGTACTTTCTACTGCAAGTTTTGCAAAACCTGTCTCTAAAGAGATGTGTGTCGCAAAGGGAAACGGTTTTATCTTCGCTGGTGGAGAATGTATAGCATATAAAGCAGTATTAGGAGATAAGGAAGGCTCATTGACCATCATTGTTCATGGTACGTGGCCAGAGGAAGCGAATGTTTTAGCACGATATACAACTTTTGCCGAAGATTTAAATATGCTCACTGATACTACAACAGTGGCGATCGCACTTACAGGATATTCAGGATCATCAACAAATAATTTCACTGCACTTTCTCACGATAAAACAAAAAATCTTGCAGCACAAAAAGAGTATATAGTTTTCTTAGATGAGCTCATAAAAGCTTTAAAAATAAAGTATAAAGCAACGACAGTGAATTATGTAGGTCATTCAGCCGGAGCGATGATGGGCGCGACTTTGATGGGCTTGGATCCAGAACTCATACAAAATATTGCTCTTACTGGTGGAAGATATGATATTCATGCGGTTTCAAAAGAAAAAGGGCTTATATCAGCTGTTGATGTACTAGATAAGATAAATAAAAAAGCGAAGTTAGTGCTTATTTACGGCACAAAAGATGAGATATCAAGACCAGAGGTAACAAAAGATTTTTATACACTTGCGAAAAAACAGGGCTTACATGTAAAGCTTGTAGAAGTCAAAGATGCACCGCATTTAGACCTCGATAGAACACAAACTTCGATGGAAGCTATAAGTAAGATGTTGGAAAATTAGATGTATAATTTCGATCATAAGATAGAAATCAGAATTAAGGCTTAAAATGACAATAAAAGAATTAGATAATAAATATATTTTACCTACTTACACAAGAGCGGATGTAGAGTTTGTAAGTGGCAAAAATGCAAAACTCATCGATGCAAATGGTAAAGATTATATCGATTTTACTTCTGGAATCGCTGTTGTGAGTGTCGGGCATGGAAATGAGAGATTGACAAATGCATTATGCTCTCAAGTCAAAAATATGATTCATATGTCAAATCTTTATTACATTGCACCTCAAGCGCGCGCGGCTGAGAAGCTGGTAAAGGCTAGTGGTTATGATATGAAATGTTTCTTTGGAAACAGCGGTGCAGAAGCAAATGAGGGCGCTATCAAGATAGCACGTAAATATGGTGAAAAAGATGGAGAGATCAAAAGATATAAAATTATCACTTTAGACCATTCATTTCACGGACGTACTATCACGACGGTAAAAGCAACTGGACAAGCAAGTATGCACAACTACTTTGGACCTTTCCCAGATGGTTTTGTTTATGCGAAAAATATTGATGAGATAGAGAGTTTAGTCGATGCACACACAGTTGCTGTGATGATAGAACTAGTACAAGGCGAGGGCGGAGTGCAACCTCAGGATAAAGAAAAAGTACAGAATTTAGCGAAGTTTTTAAAATCAAAAGATATCCTGCTTATTATCGATGAAGTTCAAACGGGCGTGTATAGGACCGGAAAATTCCTAGCATCAAATTTATACGAGATAGAGCCAGATGTTGTAACACTTGCAAAAGGTGTTGGCGGTGGAGTTCCTGTGGGCGTGGTTATGACAACACTAAAAGATATTTTTAGTGCTGGAGATCACGGTTCCACTTTTGGTGGAAATTACCTCAGTTCTACAGCGATTTGTGAAGTGATGGACATTTTAAATGAATATGATGCAAGCGGAGAATTGGCAATCAATATGCTTCTATTTGATAAAGCTTTGGAAAAATTTTATAATGAAAATCAAACTCTTTTTACTGAAAAAGTGGGTCTTGGAATGATGTGTGGTTTACGTGCAAAAAATGCGGAGACACTTGCAAAAGTAATAAACAATGCAAGAGAACATGGAGTGATGGTGCTTAAGGCTGGTAAAAATACGCTTCGACTTTTACCTCCACTTACTATCAAACAAGAAGAGATAAATGAAGGATTTAAACGTCTAAGTGCCGCGGTTAAAAATATATAATTCCATGAGATTTAGCGAATATATGAATGAGTGGCTCTATGGAAACGAAGGCTATTACACCAACTATAAGCAGATAGGAAAAGAAGGCGATTTTTTTACCTCCGTAAGCACTTCTAAGTTTTTCGGCGGAACGATTGCCAAGCACATCATCTCTTTGGTGGAAGAGGGCTTTTTAGAAAAAGATGCAGTAATCTGTGAGATAGGCGCACATCACGGCTACTTTTTAGCGGATGTGGTAGAGTTTATCTATACTCTTTCTCCAGAACTTTTAGAAACTCTCAACTTTGTCATTATTGAGCGCTTTGATACGCTTCAAGAACAGCAACGAAACTACTTCAAAGACTCTTTTGGAGATGTGATCTCTTTAACGCATTATAAGTCTTTGAGTGAGCTTACACCCGTAGGGCATTGTGCATGTAAGAATGCTTTTTTTGTAGCAAATGAGATTTTTGATGCCTTTGGTTGTGAACTTTTGTACGATGGAAAGATTGCTTCTGTAGTGAATGGAAAAATTGAGTTTGATCTTGAAGATGAGAATATTTTGAAAAAAGCAAAAAAATATCATAAAAACAAAGGCGAAATCGCTGTAGGTTATGAAGAGTTTGCAAAAGAGATGGTAGCTTCAGCTGAGAAATTTGAATTTATGAGTTTTGATTATGGTGAGATGATGGCAAGGCCTGATTTTTCAATCCGCATTTATAAAAACCACGATGTTTTCCCGTTTTTTGATGAAAATGTCAAGCTTAATGAACTTTTTAAAAACTCCGACATTACCTATGATGTAACTTTTGAGCATGTTAAAGATGCTTTTGTCGAGGCTGGTGCGGAGTTTGTAGAATTAGAAGCACAAATGCGTGCACTTGTGGATATGGGGATTTTAGAACTTTTAGAGATGCTTAGAATCAATGTGGATGAAAAGATCTATGAGCAGGAACTTCAAAAAATAAAACTCCTTATCATGCCAAATTTCTTGGGTGAAAGATTTAAAATGATACGGTTTCGTAAACAATAAAATATATATTATTTCTGTATAATTCAATAAATTACCAAAAGGAGTGAATCATGAAAAATCTATCTTACTTAATTGTCGCCGCGTTATTGCTCGGTGGATGTACTTATAAAAATGAAGCGATTGGACTTTCATCTTATAAAACTGTCTATAGTGGAGCTATGTCAAATAATCACAAAAGCATCTATCTTGCATCTGTAAGTGATGAGCGCTCTGATAAAACGAGTATAGGTTATGTTCAAGCAAATGGGAAAAAAACAACATTGCTTTATAGTTACGCTGATTTTGCTGGTAAATATAAAGACGGACTAAACAGTGCTCTTAGAATGGCTCAATTTAATGTAGAACAACATCCAGATGCTGATGCTATTATTGTAGATGTAAAAATTAAAAAAGTAGAACTTGTATATAACGATACAAAGAAGTTTGATGAAAATCTTCATGGAAAGATTTTAATTGATGTGACAGTGAAACAGGGAAATAAAGTGACTACTCAAAGTTTCACCCAAAATCAGGGAATCTGGATAAAACCATCTTATACTACAAAAGATATGGAACCGCTTTTATATACTCTTTTTTCAAGTAGTATTAACGATATCGTATCGAAGTTGACTAGCTTCTAGTCTAACTCCTCATTTTTTGGAACTATCTTTCGAACATTACGTTTTGGAGGTAGTTTACTTTGTGCTTTTTTCTCTTTCTTTTCTTTCTCTTTTTGAAGTTCTTCTTGAAAGCGTTTAGCTTTTTTATCTTTTTTAGCTTTAGCTATTTTCATGTCTTTGGTTTGAGTCGTTTCAAATGCTTTGATGTTATCTAGTACTAAAACACGTCCTAGTGCTGTCTCAATTGGATAGAGTGTTGCATGCTCATCTGGCTCCAAAAGGACCAGAGAATAATCTTTAGCAAGTTCTAAACGTTCTAGATATAGTTGTGCCTCTTGTGGAAGATCATAGTTTATGAGCATATCAAATTCTGAGCTAATATCATCTTGAAACTGTGCATCAGTAGTAATTCTCACTTTTTCATTTAGTGAAATATCTTTAAAATCTTTTACAAATTCTTTCGATACTATCACTATTTCAAGTTTGCTGTTATTTTTAATAAGGAAATTTATAAGTTCAATCTTGCGCTGTGTATTACATGGAATAACACGATGATTGTGGCGTTTTATAGTTGCAGATGACATAGAAATCCTTGTATAATTAAGTAAGCGAATTATATCTAAATTAGAAAGAGAATAAATGAAGGTAATAGTGAATGGAATTACAAGAGAGTTCCAAGATAATGCGAATTTACAAAATTTGATTTGTGAGTTAGGTCTTGATGAAAAAGTTATGGCAGCAGCTGTTAATATGGAGATTGTAAAGCAAGAGAAATGGTCTACATGTAAGCTACATGAAGATGATAAAGTTGAGTTACTTGATTTTGTAGGTGGTGGTTAATAAGTTTCTATAGTAACTACCGCAATCGCGTAGTCTCCATCATGTGTAATGGAGAGTGAAGTACTTTTAATTTTAAAGTTGTGCATTAGTCTTTGACTCAACTCCAAAACTGGAGCGCCTCGCGGTGTCTTGGATATTGAGATATCAAGAAAACTGCATTCAGATCCGATGCCTGTGCCGAGAGCTTTTGAACAAGCTTCTTTTACAGCCCAAAATCCTGCAGCAGTTTTATGATTTTTTACAAGTTTGATCTCATCACAAGAGAGAAACTTTTGAAGAGACTTCTCGCCAAATCTTTCCATCATATGTTTCATTCTCTCTAATTTAATAAGATCGATGCCTATCATTATTGAATTACGAAATCCGTAAAATAAACTCCATTAATACTTCCATCTTTAAGCATCGGGTTTAGTTGTTGCATGATTTGTTCGCTGAGTTGATCTTTTCCTTTAAGAGTAGAAACTTCTTCTATTGATTTTGAAGAGAGAAGTCTAAGTATCTTATCTCTAATAACGGGTTTTTTTGCCTCTAGTTCTTCTGTGAGTTCTTTTCCACTAAGTTCAAGTGAAATCGTAGCTTTAAGGTAGCGGCTTCCACTCTCACTCATAAGATTTACTGTAAATGTATCTAGTGGTAATAAAATACCGATTTTATCCAAAGTTCTAGAACTTTCAGCACCTGGAGTTGGTTTTTTCTCTCCAGCAACTTTTTCAGTTTTTTCAGTAGCTTTTGAAGCTTTTTCTTCGGATTTTGAATCTCCACCCATCATAAGGATTGTAACGACAGCCCCAATTAAAATGACAAGTATTAAGACAACAATAATGATTATAAGCATCATCGAGCTTGATTTCTTACCTTCGGGTGCTTCTACTATTTCTTCTTCTTTTTTTTCTGCCATTTATCAATCCTTGATTTTTATTTTAAGATTATAACACACTAATTTTTTTTCACTAATGAGTTGAGAGGTATAAACTGATATGTGTCGGGATCATAATAATCGATACTTCCTGTTTCTATATCGTAATACCAGCCATATATGTGAAGATCTTCTTCATCAACTCTTCTTTGAACTTCTGGATAAGTTAAAAGATTTTCTAGTTGAGTTATCACAGAAAGTTTTTCTGTAACACGTAAAAGTTCCTCTTTATCACCATTTACTCCAAGGCTTAAAAGTGCCATAGATTTTGCTTTTTCACCTAAACTTAACCATTTTTTCGTATGAACTAAAGAAGGGTTTTCAACAGTTTTAAAAAGATGGTTGATAGCTCCACAATGTGAGTGTCCACATATAATAACTTCGCTAACATTGAGTACACTAACGGCATATTCTATACCAGTAGCTGTTGCATGATAATCTTCATCAGGACTAAATGGAGGCACAAAGTTGCCAACATTACGGATAACGAAAAGATCTCCAGGACGAGACTGTACGATAAGATCCGGGATTACTCTTGAGTCAGAGCAGCCTATAAAGAGAGTCTTTGGGCTTTGACCATTTTGAGCGAGTTCAAGAAAAGATTCTTCATTTTTTTTAAAGTGGACTTTCTTAAAAAGTTCATTGCCAACGGCAAATTTTGTTAGATCCATAGTATCATCCTTATATAATTAACAGCGAGATATTCCTAGTGTTTTCATGATTTGATCAAAGATTGGTCCAGAACTTCTGTCACAATCATCATGATATTCGATAACAATAACTTTTTTATTTTTTGGAAGTTCACATGAGTAGATTTCAGGTTTAAAACTATTTTCATCCACAACAACATTGATAACTGAATTGACCTTATCTTCTTCCTCTTTTGTATCAAATACTATAGATAGCTTTGAATAACGCTCTTCGCTTTTGTATTCCGCGTTTATCATACTGTAAATTCCTTTTGCATATTTAAAACATTATACAAAAAAAATCTTTAACAATCAAAACCATTCTAAGAGTTTTGTGACTTCATCCACAATATATGTTTTAATCACTGATTTTTCTAAAGTTTTTTTTGCGATGAGCGCTTTTGTTATATTTTGCATCTTTGCTTCTTTGAGTCTGATATCAAGCTGAAATACCTCTCTAACATCACCCACTAAAGAGACTTCACCAATAAATACAGTCTCTTTCGAGATAGCTCTGTCTCGAAAACTGCTAATTATAGCTGCTAAAATAGCAAGATCTGCAGCGGTTTCAGTGATTTTGATGCCGCCGGTAATATTGATAAAGACATCATAACTATTGAGTGGAATTTCAAGTTTTCTCTCCAAAAGAGCTAATAACATATTAAGTCTATTATTATCAAAACCTGTCGCTTGACGTTTTGGATTGGAAGTGTGAGATTCTGAGACAAGAGCTTGTACTTCGAGGATAATGGGACGTGAACCTTCCATGATGACTGTAAGAGCAGAACCAGGCTGTGAGGTGTTGCGATTGAAAAATCTTGAAGAGATATCTTTGGCACTCACAAGTCCCTCTGCACGCATCTCAAATACACCTATCTCACTTGTAGGCCCAAAACGATTTTTAAAACCACGCAATATCCGTAACTCTTGAGAAGAATCCCCTTCAAAATATAAAACCGTATCAACCATATGCTCTAAAACTCTTGGACCTGCAATAGAGCCTTCTTTGGTAATATGTCCGATAATAAAAATAGCAATATTTTTATCTTTGGCAAGGCGCATAAGTTCAAAAGTGATCTGTCTCACTTGTGTTACAGAACCTGGAGCAGAAGAGATAGCTTCAGAATAGAGTGTTTGTATAGAGTCTATAATGATAAACTCATACTCTCTGTGATGGAGTTCTGCGAGTACTTGTTCAAGACGAATTTCACTTAAAAGGTACAAATTTTTTTCATTTGCACCGAGTCTGTTTGAGCGAAGTTTGACTTGACTTTCTGATTCTTCACCAGTGACATAGAGAACATTTTTTCCCGTCGATGCGATGTTGGAGCCGATTTTTAAAAGTAGGGTAGATTTTCCAACACCTGGGCTTCCCCCTATTAGTGTTAAAGATCCGGGCACGACTCCACCACCTAAAACGGTATCAAGTTCATAATCAAGTGAAGAAAATCTTGGGATATCTATTTCTGCAATATCGGGCATTGCAATGGCTTTAGCTTTTGAATTACTAGAAGAAGAAAGTGTTTTTATGACCTCTTGCTCTCGTTCATCGAGTTCTATAAATGAATCCCAAGCACCGCAATTGGTACATTTTCCCATCCATTTTGGAGTGGTGAGTCCGCAGTGCTGACACTCAAAAAGAACTTTTTTCTTTGCCATAGAGATACCTTTGATAGAGCCTTACATGTAAAGTGTTTTCGGATGCAAGGAGTTTTTTTATAGTTTGGATTATAGAGGAATTATTCTTGATTTTGTAAAATATGACATAGTGTCATATTTTATTTTGCTTCATCTTCTGTAAATATCTCATCTAGTAAGCCATTGACGAATTCATATTTGTCAAATTTGACAAGGTGCTCAGGTTGCTCACCTACACCGATATAAAAGATTGGAAGTTTGAGTGCGTACGCAATACTAAAAATTGAACCGCCTTTTGCAGTACCGTCAAGTTTCGTGATAATAATACCGTCTATTCCTACCATCTCATTAAATGCTTTTGCTTGAGCGATTGCAGAGTTTCCTTGCGTTCCATCAATGATTAAGAGTGTTCTGTGCGGTGCGCCTGCATGCGCTTTATCACAAATACGATTGATTTTTTTGAGTTCATTTGCTAGATTTGTTTGAGTATGTAAGCGTCCAGCTGTATCAATGATAACATGATCCATATTTTTTGCTTTTGCTGATTCTATCGTATCATATGCAACAGCTGAGGGATCATGTCCTTGTCGTGAGTAAACTATAGGGACATCTATCTTATCTGCCCAACGAGTAAGCTGCTCGATAGCTGCTGCTCTAAAAGTATCGGCAGCACCAAGCATAACACGTTTGCCCTCACTTTTATATTTTGAAGCGAGTTTGGCAATAGTCGTTGTTTTTCCTGCTCCATTTACACCGATAATGAGTTCTACAAAAGGTTTTTCATAAACTGGCTCTTCATATTTGGTATAAGCCAACGTTGCTAAAAGTTTTGATTCAAGAATTTCTCTAGTGATTTTCTCTTGATAGATCTCATTTAAAATGATCTCGACAAGAGCATACTCAACATCGGACTCAAGTAAAATATCTTCAAGTTCACTTTTGGTAAGAGTGACTTTTTTCTTTGGAGCGACTGCTCTTATGGCTTCAACGGTTTTTTTAAGACCTTGTTTGATAAAGCCAAACATTATTTACCTAAAGCTTTTTTGATATCAGATTCGATGATCTCTTCGGGAGTTGCACCGACATAAAAGTTGATTAAAGTTCCATCTTTATACATCGCCATCAAAGGGATTGGGAAATCCGCTTCTACCCCTTCTAATGTTGAAGCAATAGCTTGAGCAGCTTTTTGATTTTCTCCACCAAAAAGCATCATATAGTTTGCACCATACTCTTTTTGAAAACTTGCTAATTCTTCTTTAGTGATATCTTTTTGTATTGAGATACCTGCAACAATGAGATCATCTTTATATTTTGTTTGTAAAGATGCAAGATGTGAAGCTTCAGCGCGGCAAGGTGGACACCATGTAGCAAAGATATCAAATAATATCACTTTGCCTTTACTGCCATCAAGATTAAAATTGTTTCCAGCTCGATCAACTGAGTGAGAATCTTTGTTCATGTCATTTAATTCAAACTTGCTTGTTGCAACCATAGCATTATCATTATCTTTTTTATTACAGCCCTGAAAAAATAGTGTAATTGCTAGAAGCGAAATTATTAGTGATTTTTTTAACATTTAAAACCTTTTATTGGATAAAATATCTGAAATTATATCAAAAGATTTAAAATGGAAGTCACAAAAGAACTGTTTCGTAATAATTGTTTAAATAAACTGAGAAATTCACAAAAATTCAATAAAATTTATAGAGATAATCTTGTAAATTCACAGATCATCTCTCTTTTTAAAAAGAAAAAGGGACTCCATATTCTTATGTTTTGGCCTTTAGATCTCGAAGTTGATATAAGAAAATCATTATATGAGATTAGAAAAAATAATCAGCTATATCTTCCATTTATGGAAGAAATCAGCTTTAAAATGGTACCATTCAGATTACCGCTGTCACGTAAAAAATTTAATATATATGAAGCGGGAAACAGTTTAAAAAATATAAGTAAAATTGATGTAGCTATTATTCCAGCGGTTGGAGTTGACAGAAGATCGCGACGTATCGGATTTGGAAAAGGAATGTATGATCGTTTCTTTGAAAAAATTAAAAAAGATCCATATAAAATTTTTGTACAGTCACAGATCTGTTATGTAAATAAAGAGATTTGTGATGATTATGATATATCGTGTGATATGTTGATAACACCAAAGGCAAGATTGTTGCACAGAAGGGCAAGACATGCTAACCATACTATTAGGGGCTTTTACAGCCATAGTGAGCGGGGTAGTAGGTTTTTTCATTTCTAGAAAAGTTTCAAATGCTAACTTTGATATTTATGTAGAACAGGCAAAAGCAAAAGCAAAAGCTATAGAAAGCGAAGCTGAGCTACTTTTACATAGAGCAAATCTAAAATCTCAAGAGATAGAGCTTGAGGCAAAAAAAGAGTATGAAAGTGTACAAGATCGCGTAAAGCGTGATATGCAAGAGCGTACTGATGAACTTCAAAGAAAAGAGAGCGAGTTTAACCGCTATAAAGAGAGCGAAGATCACAAACTAAAAAATGAGAATTTGTCGCTTTCAAGCGAAAGATTGAAACTAAAAAGAAATGAAAAAGCGCTAGAACTGCTTAAACATGATTATGAATCACGTATTGATGATGTAATTCGTGTTTTAGAAGGTGCTGCGGGAATGACACGTGAAGAAGCAAAAAAAATGATGCTTCAGAAGGTAGAAGAGAGTTCACGCGCAGAGATATCGCACATCGTGCGTAAGTACGAAAACGAAGCAAAAGCTGAGGGACAAAAAAAAGCAAACTTTATCTTAGCACAGGCAACAACACGCTTTGCCGGAGAGTTTGCCAGTGAGAGACTTGTAAATAATATCTATCTTGAAAGTGATGAGCTTAAAGGGCGTATTATTGGGCGTGAAGGTAGAAATATCAAGGCTCTAGAAATGGTTTTAGGTGTAGATATCATCATCGATGACACTCCGAATACCATTGTTGTGAGTAGTTTTAACCTTTATAGAAGAGCGATAGCGACGAAAACGATAGAACTTCTTGTGGAAGATGGACGAATTCAGCCTGCGCGTATCGAAGAGATACACCAAAAAGTGTGTGATGAATTTGAAGATAAAATCCTTCAAGAAGGTGAAGATATCGTAGCAAAAATGGGAATTCCTCCTATGAATCCTGAGCTTATGAAGCTTATTGGGCGCTTGCGATATCGTGCAAGTTATGGACAAAATGCACTTGCTCATACACTTGAAGTAGCACATTTAGCGGGAATCATGGCGTCTGAAATGGGTGGAGATCCTATTTTAGCAAAACGTGCCGGTTTGCTTCATGATATAGGCAAATCATTGACGCATGATCTTGATGGAAACCATGTTGATCTGGGTGTTGAAGTGTGTACAAGATACAATGAAAGCGAAGTCGTTATCAATGCGATCTATGCGCATCATGGACAAGAAGAGATCAAAAGTATCGAGTGTGGTGCTGTATGTGCGGCAGATGCACTTTCAGCTGCTCGTCCAGGTGCGAGACGTGAAGTGTTAGAAAGCTTTTTAAAACGTGTTTCTCAAGTTGAAGAGATTGCTATAAAACATAATGGTGTCAAACAATGTTACGCTATCAATGCAGGGCGCGAGCTTCGTGTCATCGTCAATGCAACACTTATTAATGATGATGAAGCGGTCTTGATAGCTAAAGAGATAGCAAAAGAGATAGAGGAAAAAGTCCAATATCCCGGCGAGATCAAAGTGAATGTCATCCGTGAGATGAGAGCTACCGTTTACGCAAGATAAACCTTTCCATGTAAGCGATTTTGCTTACATGTAGGTAATCTCCTTTATTGATATTATTCCATCAACTCGTTTATTTTATTTTCATACTCTTGCAGTAAAAAATCAAGTTCATTTTGAACAACTTCTAAGCGTTCAAATTTCACTTCAATCTCATTTTCAAGTTTGCCTATGAGTTGTGATATCTCCATAATTTTAGAGTTATCCGAGGCATTTGAAGCCTTAATAAGTGTTTCATGATGACTTTTTAGTTCCTCTTCTGTTTTGATGATAAATTTTTCTAAACTCTCCACCTCTTTTTTCAAAGGCGCGGACTTTTGGCTTCGCTCTTGAACGAGGGTTGCACGTAGTTTTTTATTTTCCGCTTTATTAATTTTTGGAGCGAGTTTTTGCTTTTCCTCTAGTTCCTCTTCTTGCCAGCCTATTTTTTCTAAAAAGAGATCATATCCGCTATCAAAATATTCAGCACCATCATTTGTGAAGATAATAAGTGCGTCACATACACGGCGCAAAAGCTCTTCGGAGTGAGTGACAAGGATGACTGAGCCCTCAAAGTTATTTACAGCTTTTGTGAGTGCTTCTATGGAATCCATATCAAGGTGGTTTGTTGGCTCATCCAAAAAGAGGAGATTGAGATCACGCGCTAAGATCTGCCCGAGCATCACGCGACTTTTTTCACCACCTGAAAGCAGAGATATCTTCTTTTTTGCACTCTCTCCGCTAAACATCATTCCGCCGCAGATATTTCGTACGACTGATTCTCCAAGTTTGGAATTTGCCGAATAGATCTCATCCATAACTGTGTTATTTGGGCTGAGTCGGCTAATATTTGTCTGACCAAAATGCGCTGAAGCTGTTGAGCTGTGATATGCCACTTCTCCGCCAAGAGGTTTTAGTTCACCTGCTATAACATTTAATAGAGTAGATTTTCCTTTGCCATTTTTTCCGATAATTCCAAGACATTTTCCTTTTTCCAAAACGAAAGAGATATTTTTAAACAAGATATTTTCTGGTGTATATCCAAAAGTGAGATCTTTGACTTCGAGTAAAACTTTTGCAGGTGTGTCTTTAAAGTTAAAATCAAATCTCAAAGTCGGGTCATATCCAAGATCATCAAGCAGATCCATCTTTTCTAGCTGCTTGACTTTAGACTGTGCAAGAGCGGCTGTAGAAGCTCTTGCCTTGTTTCGTGCGATGAAATCTTCAAGTTCTTTTACTTTTTTGTCCTGATTGATCTTTTGCTTCTCATAAAGCTCTTCATTCGCTTCAAGCTGAGCGTAGAATTTATGAGTATCTCCTTTAACGATTTGCAGTGTTCTGCGGATAAGCCCCATAGTATGTGTAGTTATGGTATCCATAAAATCACGGTCGTGAGTGATGAGAATGATCTCGCCCTCAAAGTTTTTCAAAAAAGCTTTGAGCCAGCGAAGAGAAACGATATCAAGGTAGTTTGTCGGCTCATCAAGAAGGAGAAGATTTGGTTCAGTCAAAAGCAGTTTTGCAAGGTTAATACGTATCTGATAGCCTCCTGAGAAAGAGAGAGGATCTTTTTCTAAGTCTTCTTGGGAAAAACCAAGACCAAAGAGAATCTTTTCCACTTTATAGATACTAAATTTATCATCTTCTGCAAGTGCGAGTGCGGCTTCTTCCCGAAGAGTTGGTTCGGAAAATGAGAGATACTGCTTCAAAGCACCGATCTTATAGCCTCTTGGAATGATAATCTCTCCAGTGTCTGGATGCTCTTCATCAAGGATAAGTTTAAAAAGTGTTGATTTGCCACTTCCGTTTCTTCCGACCAAGCCTACTTTATCGCCAGAGCCGAGTTTAAAGTTGAGATTTGAAAAAAGTTCTTGAGTTGTGAAACTTTTTGAAAGATTATTGAGTTGTATCATAGGATTCTTTGCATGTAATATAGTTTTTGTATTATATCAAGTTCTAGTTATGGTACAATAAACACGTTTTTTTGATAGTTTAATTATACAATAGATAAGGATTGCAAAAATGTTAGATGAAGTTTGTTTACCCTTGATTCAAGCAGTCATAGATTCTCAAAAGGATTTGGTCGTTATCTTTCATCAGCAAAATCACATTGCCACAAATAAAGCTTTTAACAAATTTTTTGGTGTTCATACTTTTGAAGAGTATAACAGTAATTTTGGACCTGTCGTTGATAATTTTGTTCCACATCCTTCCTATTTTCATAAGGAAAAACTCCAAGAGGGCGAGAATTGGTTTGATGCAATTTCCAGCCTTGAAGAGATGGATCGCATAGTGAGTATACTGACACAAACTTATGAGCCATGTGCTTTTTCTGTAAAGATAGACAGCAGCGTGCAAGAGTATAAAATAGTTACATTTGTGGATATTACGCGAGATCTTATTAAACGTATTATGATTGAAAATAATGTTAATATTGATAAAAAAAGTGGTGCTTATGATAAGAAGTATTTCTTACAGATCGCGAAAAATTTCGAAGATGCTGCTGTGTTTAATGAAAAGATGATCGGCATGAATCTTATAACTGTCGATGAAGATGCAAATCCAGATTTTTCTCATGATAGCGAAGCTCTAGGGGAGTTTGTCAAGAAGTTTAAAATTAGTATTCGTCAAGATGATATGCTTGTACGTTGGGCTCCATCGAAATTCTTACTTGTTTATCTGATTGATAGTGAATACAATGCAGTGCAGGTGGCTACAAAACTGAAAAACCTTTTAACAAGCATGAGCGGTTTGAAATCTACATTATCATCTTCTTTACAACAAAAGGGAGAGAGTGTAAATGCTCTTATAAAAAGAGTTCAGGCTTAGATAGGTTATTACCATGTAAGAGTGCTTACATGGAAGAATTCTTTATTTTTTGATCATTACGACTACAGCTCCACGAAGATCATCCATCTTGTAATTTACAGCTTTATCAGTTGGATATCTTTCATTGATCGCCTTTTCTAAGACTTTATCTCCTGAAATATCTCCATGACATTTTAAACAGACTTGATTGTTTATAGTAAGCGGTTTGTAAAATTTGTAGGTATGCTCATCTGCTTTTTCAACAACATACTCAGGTAGAGCTTTTTTTGCAGTTTCTATCTCTGCAAAAGAGTTCAAAACTTTTAGCTCATCATCTTGAGGTTCATTTACAGGATTGCGATATTTGATACTTACACGCTTTGTGGTGATACCTTTTGGAAGTTCGCTGTTAACTTTGTCCGTAAGTGCATACGCTTCAGTAGAACAAAAATTCAAAGCCTCCATAACACCGCCTTTTTTCATATGTTCTTGCATATTTTTTTGCAGTGTTTCAAGCAAAGTTTTCGTAGCCATTTTTCCTGAGTTTATAACAGATGCTAAATTTGCATCTTCTGTTTTTGGTGCATCAGCATAAAGCAGAGTGCCTCCCAAAATCAAAGTAGAAACGATACTTAGTATTTTCATATTTTTTCCTTTTTAGTGGGTTTAATATTGCTCTTCATCTTCATTAATTTGTGAATCATCATAGGGATCTAGATGCATCATTGTATGAACTTTGTACTCCGGAAAGAGTTTTTTGAATTTCAACTCTATCTTGTCTCCGACAACATGCGCATCATAAAGCGTGACAGTTACATTAAAAACTAGATGCACTGAGATGTAAACATGTGATCCTGCACATCTTGTGTTTAAAAAATGATAAGCCGTGATATCTTTTTCATGATCAAGAAGATCTTTTATCTTTTCTACTTCCTCTTGAGACATCGAAATATCCAAAAGCATCAAGACTCCCTCTTTGATAATAGGAATCGCCGAGTAAAACATATATACGGCAATCACAATACCTAAAATCGGATCGATAATCTCGATACCAGTCATAGAGATCAATCCAAGAGCGAGCAAAACTGCACCATTTGAAAAAAGATCTGTTTTGTAGTGAAGCGCATCAGCACGGATCACCATATTATTTGTTTTTTTAGCGATGTAATTTAAGAAGAAGACTAAACCACCAGTGACGACGATAGAAAAAATCATAATTGCTATTGACTCTTCAAGATGTTGTGTTGGAGATGCGTGTATGATTTTTTGAACTGCTTCATATAAAACAAATAAAGCAGAGATAGCGATGATAGTCCCCTCGATTACCGCAGCTAGAGGCTCGAGTTTTGATCTGCCATAGTTAAACTTCTCATCAGGCTCTTTTTGTGAATGACCAAGGGCAAAGAAGTTAAAAGCCGATACACAAAGATCTAAAAGTGAGTCTATCGCAGATGCTAAAACTGCGACTGAACCGCTCATAACGCCGATGGTCATCTTTACAATGACGAGCATTGTTGCCACAGACATAGAGACAACGGTTGCTTTTTGTTCTATTTTCATAATCTTCCTATTTTTTTGTCGTGATTATAACAAAGATGTTGTTACAATTACGCTATGAATTTACAAGAGATACGAGAAGAACGGCAAAAATGGATGACGTGGAAAAATATCGCTCCACTTCGAGAAGCCATAGAAAAATTGCCAAATATTGATACAAAAGTAGAGTTGGGCGACGTTGTTGCACTTGCATGCAAAGATGAAGTGGATGCAGATCTCATAGAAAATACAGCGCGGATGATGATGCCGTGGCGAAAAGGGCCTTTTAATCTTTTTGGTCTTTTTATAGATACGGAGTGGAAGAGCAATATCAAGTATAATCTTTTGCGTCCACACTTTAATCTTAAAGATAAAAAAGTTGCAGATATAGGATGTAATAACGGATATTATCTTTTTCGTATGCAAGAAGATGCTCCCAAAAAACTAGTTGGTTTTGATCCATCTTCTTTATACAAGACACAGTTTGATTTTATCAATCACTTCGCAAAAACAGAGATTGTGTATGAGCTTTTAGGTGTGGAACATCTTCCTTTTTATGAAGAAAAGTTTGATCTTATCTTCTGTTTGGGTGTTTTGTATCACAGAAGTGATCCTGTTTCTATGCTTAAAGAGTTGTATAAAGGACTCGAAAACAAAGGTGAAGTGATCTTGGATACTTTTTATATCGAGGGAGAAGAAGAGATAGCGCTTACGCCCAAAGAGAGCTATTCGAAAATCCCAAATATTTACTTTGTGCCGACAATTTCCGCGCTTAAAAATTGGTGCATGAGAGCGGGCTTTGCAAGTTTTGAAATTTTAGAAACTTCCCTTACATCACAAGATGAACAACGAAAAACTGAGTGGATAGAAGGGCAGAGCCTTGAAGATTTTTTAGATCCTGACGATAGTAGTAAAACGATTGAAGGATATCCCTCTCCAAGAAGGGTCTATGTCAAGCTCATAAAGGAAAGAAATGGCAAAAAGTAGAAAGATAGTCGAATCACGAGATGAAGACCTTGATGTAGAGTTTCAAGAAGATAACACGATCTATCTCAATACGCATGAGAGTATTAATCAGGATTTATGTGGAGAGATCCATAAGCTTGAGCTAGGTTATGTTGAAGTAGAGCTTGTGACGACTGAAGATATGGTAGCCGATGATATGGGGTTGATCCACGGTGGATTTGTATTTAGTGCGGCGGATTATGCGGCTATGGCCGCAGTAAACGAGCGAAACGTGGTTCTTGTTGCGAGCGAATGTCAATTTTTATCTCCGGTAAAACTTGGAGATGTCGTTAAAATTATCGCAAAAGTACGTCATAAAGAGGGCAGAAAAAGAAATGTTGAAGTAGAAGCTTTCGTTACAGAAGTCAAAGTATTCAGCGGTCTTTTTAAAACGGTTATCACAGAAAGACATGTTCTCAAACTCAATCTTTTAGAAAGTGCTGGAGAAGATGACAAAAAGTAGTTTTTCACTCAGATTATAGGTTTTTTATCCAATAATCTGAAATTGCCTGTTCCTTTTTAATGGTAGTACTGCCGCCGTGCCCTGGATATACCGTTTTGTCATAGTCGATTTTCTTGAATTTTTCTAGAGATTTTTTCATATCATCAGGATTTGAATAGGGAAAATCAGTTCTGCCGATAGAACGCTCAAAGATAAAATCCCCGCTAAACATCGCATCTTCTATCTCTATAGTTGAACATCCTGGACAGTGCCCTGGGAAGTGGCGGAATTTTACTTTCACACCATCAAAATCAAACTCCGCATCTCCCACAACTTCAACATCTGGATACGAAGGTGGAAGATCTGGCATCCACTCACTGCTTTTGAGTAAAAATACATCATCTTTTGGCGTGTACAAAGGAATACTGAGTTTTTCTTTGAGCTCTTGATTGCTCCAAACATGGTCAAAATGTCCATGAGTATTGAGTATTGCTACCGGATTTGTGACATTTTTCAGTACCCAAGGAGTTGCACCAACTCCCGGATCGATGATAAAATCTTTTCCCTTACATGTAAGGATATAGCAGTTGGTCTGGTATGGACCCATCGGTTGTATTTTGAGTGTTGTCATATAGAAAATTCCCTAAAGTTTATTTTTTTATCTTATCCCTTGGAACAAACTCCAAGACTGTCGCATTGAGACAAAATCTTCTTTTATTGCCCGCATATGGAAATACATGTCCCAAGTGAATACCGCTTTTTTTGGCGATGATCTCAACTCTATGCATCCCGTAGCTGTTATCCTCTTTTTCTATAACGGTTCCATCGACTGCCTTGTAAAAACTCAGCCAGCCAGTTCCAGAGTTAAATCTATCTCGTGTATCAAAGAGAATCTCGCCTGAAAGTTTATCGACAAATACACCATCTGGAGTATGGTTGAAAATATCATATTGCTTGCAAAAACTGCTCTCTGTGCTTTTATTGAAAGCGACATTATAGGCTTCTGAATCTTTACCAAGTTTAAAAGCTCCGAGAGTTTTATAAAACTCCTCTTTATCCATGTAGCCTTTATGCCCGATCACCTCTTTGCCGTCTTGTATAAATAAAATGGTGGGAGTTGCGTAAAGATCACTTTTTATATTGAATTTTGAAAGCTCTTTAGGCGTTGCTTGACGTAGAGGCATTGAGCCTTTGTAAGACGCGGTAACATCCTTCTTAAACTTTTCACAGTATGGACAGTAACCCTCGGCAACCACGACGATAATCTCTTTGCCACCAAGTGGAGCAATGACGTCTTTACTAAGAGTTTGATCTTTAAACTTTACGCCCGTAGAGTGGTTTGGACAGTATCCAAAAGGATGGTTTTTAAGATAATCTTGATGATAAGCCTCTGCTTCGTAAAATTTTTTAAGAGGTTTTATCTCGGTTGTGATTTGGCCGAAACCTGCTTTAGTGAGGAGTTTTTGATACTCATCTTCCGTTTGAAGAGCGATCTTGTGTTGTTCCTCATTTGTATAGTAGATGGCACTTCTATAGTTCGTGCCTAGATCATTGCCTTGTCTATTTTTTTGCGTAGGATCGTGTAGTTGCCAAAAATCTTTTATAAGTTCGTTTGCACTGATCTTGGTTGTGTCAAACTTGACATCTACAGCTTCGGTGTAATTATCTTTAGAATTTTTATTTTTGAGCAAATCTTCATAAGTAGGATTTGCATAACTGCCGCCGACATAACCCGACTTGACATCTATGACACCATTAACATGTTCAAAATGCTTCTCAACTCCCCAAAAACACCCAGCCGCGAATACTATTTCTGCCATCATGGTAATACTCCTTATAATGGTGAGTATAACCTCTCTTCTTTTATAGAAGAATAAATTTAAAATGATAAAAATTTGTAAAAGAAAGTGGAAATTTTATGAGGGTTTATTTGAAGAAAAAAAGGAAGTTATGAGAGAGATAACTCTCTCATAGG
>CAISHH010000155.1 GCA_903885085.1 uncultured Campylobacterales bacterium | reverse complement strand
ATGCAGACCATGAACAAAACGCTTCGACAACCACAGTTAGAGGTGTGGCTTCGACCGGTGCTCATCCGTATGTTGCTATTAGTTCTGGCATCTCGGCACTTTGGGGAAGAGCCCATGGAGGTGCCAATGAATCTGTTATCGCCCAGTTAGAGATGATTGGGAGTGTGGAAAATGTAGATACATATATAGAGCGTGCAAAAGATCCAAACGATCCATTTAGACTTATGGGGTTTGGACATCGTGTCTACAAAAACTATGATCCTAGAGCCAAAATCTTAAAAACACTACAAGACCAACTCAAAGATGAACTTCATATAGACTCAAATCTTTTAAAAATAGCCCATAAAATAGAAACAATAGCCTTGAGTGATGAGTATTTTATAAGTCGGAAGTTATATCCAAATATAGACTTTTATTCTGGGATTATCCTCACAGCACTCAAGATTCCCACCTCTATGTTTACGCCCATTTTTGTCATTGGCAGAACTGTCGGATGGATAACGCAGTGGATAGAATTTAAAAAAGATAAAGATGCAAAAATTGCTCGTCCTCGCCAGCTCTATCTCGGTGATTAACTTTGTAGGAATATTCCTGCGAAGAGAAATATCTTAAGAAAGATAAGCTACAATTCCACTTTTAAAACTCCATATGATACACAATCAATGATTTTTATTACGAGGGAAATAGATGAAACAATCGATATTAATAGCCATGACAGTTCTCCTTTTTACAGGATGTATGCCACAATCAACGCCACAACCACCTCAAGCGGCTTGTCTCAACAGTGCTCAGTTAAGTAATTACGGTTACGACTCTCTTGCACGTGTAGCGAATCTGCTTCGTGAAGATAAAAAGAATATTGATACTTTCGATGGATTTATCAGTGCGATGAAAGTCACTGTCAACAACTATGCAACTATGATAAAATCAAGTGTTTACATCAGTAATGTTGTAAGATTTTTACCTATTCCCTACGCTGGAGAGATTTCCAATACAACAAAACTGATCTCAAAAACTGCACTTCATCTTAGTGTTGCAGCTGATGCGTTGGATCATTACAAAAAAAGCTCAGCATCTTTTTTGGATAGCTTTGACAAACTCAGCCCTAATGCAGCACCACCTGCTGAACTGGCTAGATTAGCAACTTTTGCTGATTCTGTCTTGTTACGTGATGCACGAAATTTACAAGTATCTTTAAAACAGATATCAGAGTCCACGGGGATGATGGCGGCAACGACGCAAAGTATAGCGGATGCACTCGATACGACAGGAAATTATTTCTCACAGGCAAAAAGTTATGTAGGGTTCTCAAAAACTTCGGTAACTGCTTCTACATCGGATAAAACGAAAGTCAATGAAAATAGAAACTCTATCAATGCTCGAATGATACAGTTGAATCAAAAAATCACTCTTCTTGAGCACAGCGCAGATACGAACCGTCTCAATATTGAAAAAGCTCGTATCTATACTGATTTAGCCGTACAACTAAGTCAGTAAAAGAGTTAGATGTTTAAAATAAGTGATCCGACACCCTTAGACATAGTTCCTAGTGGAATTTTAATCCCCTCTTTCATGTGATCTGCGAAGATACGATTAAGCCAAACTCTGTTAGTTTGTACTTTTTGCAGGACTAAATATTCCTTATTATCTATTGTAAATGTCATATATGAACCAATTGTAATGAAGAGTTTTTGTGTCTCTCCCTCAGGTGCAAGAATAAAATTTAGCGTCTTTTTCGTTGTATCCACAGTAGCATTCTCAACAGTACCATATCCTCTAGCTTGAAAGTAAAGAGAAACAGCAGAAGTTAAAACTTTAGAACGAAAAGAATCCATTGTAGAAAGATCTGTCGCGCTAAGAGATCCAACGAGAAGAAACACTATTAAAGTAAAGCGTTTTAGCATTAGTATCCTTTTTTTTGAGGCGAATTATATCTTTATTCCTGCCCAAAGTGATAAGAATGGATATAATCCCTTTATGAAAACTACGAACAATTACACCCTCCTTATAGTCTTACTCGCGCTTCTTACTTCGGTAACACCGCTTTCCATTGACATGTATCTACCCTCAATGCCTGATATCGCTAGATCTTTACATGTAGATATCAGCAAAATCGAGATGACTATAAGCATCTTCTTGATCTCTTTTGCCATAGGACAACTCTTTGGTGGAGCACTCTCAGATAGATACGGCAGAAAAAAAATCGCTCTTATAGGTCTAAGTATCTTCACTTTAGCCAACTTTGCGCTTTATTTTTCTGCCTCACTGCAAGAACTTTATATCTTTCGCGCGATTCAAGCATTTTCAGGGGGACTAGCCATCGTAAACTCTTCTGCTATGGTAAGAGATATTTTCCACGGCAAAGAAGCGGCAAAAGCTTTCTCGTCCATCGCATCAATCACGATGTTAGCACCTATGATCGCGCCATCACTTGGAGCTTTGATTATCTCTTATTTTGAGTGGAACATCATATTTTTATTTTTAGGATTATATTCGCTCTTCGTCTTAGTTGCACTTTTGTTTAACTTGGTTGAAACTGGCACACCTACAAAATCGAAGGTCTTAGAAGCATATAAAAGAGTTTTAACCCATAAAGATGCACTTGGATTTATCATCGCTCTTTCATTTGGCTTTTCAGGTATGTTTATCTTCATTGAAAAATCAAGTTTTATCTATATAAGCTATTTTGGTGTTTCAAAACAACTTTTCCCTTTTCTTTTTGGAGTCAATGTATTAGTGATGATCTTACTTACTCGCTACAATATCAAACTAGTAGAACGATATGAACCAAAAAATATTTTAAAAGTCGGACTTTTTATCCAGTTTACTGCGGGAATGATCCTCTCTCTCATTGCATATACAGCTCCAAATTTAGTAGCCATCACTTTAACGATGACCATTTATGTCGGGATTTTAGGAATTATTTTCGGAAATGGAATTGCTACGGCGTTGGAGTATTTTAAAAATGACAGCGGCATCGCAAACTCTGTTATTGGAGTTACCGAATTCACCATTGCCGGCTTCATCGGATTTTTGGCATCTTTGATACATACAGCAGAATTAACACCTATATTTATTATGATGAGTATTACATCTTTGTTTGCTCTCTTAGCACTTAGAATAAAATCTTGATAAGCGTTGTTTTTGTATCTTGTGTATAATTTCAAATCATAAAAGGAGATTACTTATGAAGAATAAAATTTTAGTAACCTTATGCACCTTACTACTTAGCGTCGGGATTCAAGCTCGAGATGTAGATGGAAGTGCAGTTATTGGCGGTATGATAGGCGCAGGTGTAGGTGCTGCTGTTGGATCAGCAATAGGTGGTACAAATGGTGCAATAATTGGCGGAGGTCTTGGCGGTGCAGTAGGTGCAGCAGCTGGCTCTAGAGATGATTCTTCAAGAGATAGAGGTGTCATATATGATAGAAATTCTCAACCTATCAGAACAGTAAACGTGGTACATACCAATAATCGTTATTATGATGAACCTATAGAATATAATAGACAACATCGTTCTCATAGAGATATGTATAATCATAGAGATGACCGTCGTGATTATTATAGAGATGATCGCAGAGATGATCGTGACCATCGTCGAGATGACGACAGAAATCACCGCGATCGTTACTAAAACTACATTTATAAAATTTTAAAAAAATCCTATATAAAGATATACTTATCTTTTGTAGGACTTTTTACAGACCATAACTTCCTAATCTTCTATCTGTCTTAGGATATGCTCAGGAATACTTTTATTCGTTGCCGCTCCGAGTTTTTCTAACTTTTGAAACTGTGTCGTAATACTTCCAGCGCCTACATGTAACTTGTTATAGGTCTCATCATATGTCTTTTGAACTGTCACTATCTGTTTTCCAAGCTTTTCAACACTCTCTAAAAATCCAACAAACTTGTCAAATAAAAGCCCTGCCCGTTTTGCTATCTCTTGAGCATTTTTTTGCTGATGCTCATACTTCCAAGTGTTTTCCACAGCACGAAGTGAAACCATCAAAGTTGTTGGCCCAACCATTACAACTCTCTTTTTAAAAGCGTAGTCAAAAAGCGTCGGATCTTGTTCCATCGCCATAAGTAAAGCGCTTTCAATAGGCACAAACATAAAGATAAAATCCAAAGTCTCAATGCCTTTGAGTTTCGTATAGTCTTTTGCACTGAGCTCATCCACATGCTTTTTCATAGAGCTTACATGTAAGCTAGCAAAAGTTGCCCTATTCTCTTCGTCTGCATTGATATACTGCTCATACGCCGTAAGTGAGGTTTTTGCATCGATAATAATCTCTCTCGTATCAGGAAGATGCACGATCACATCAGGACGGTAACGATTGCTGTCGCCCTCGTGGATAAAGCTTGCTTCTCTCTCATACTCGTGCCCCTCACGAAGTCCTGAGTTTTCAAGCACACTTTCTAAGATCATCTCTCCCCAAATTCCCTGCTTTTTGCTCTCGCCTTTGAGTGCGCGTGTAAGATTTTTGGCATCATTGCTCATCTGATGATTGATCTCTTTGATCGCTTTTATCTCACTTTGAAGCATAGAACGCTCTTGAGTTTCTTTGATATAGACATCATTGATCTGCTTTTTAAAAGCATCAAATTGCTCTTTAATAGGCGTAATCATTTTTGTGAGATTTTCATTGTTTTGAGTGGAAAATTTTTCGGAATTTGTTTTTAAGATATTGTCTGCAAGCTCTTTAAATTCAAGCTTCATATGCTCTTTATTTTCTTCTAAAAGTTGAAGTTTTTCTCTTGCATATTGTTCAGAACTTCTTAAACGCTCTTGCAAAACCGCATTTTTACTTCCGAGTTCACTACTGTTTTGACGCTCTGCTTCATACGCCTCTTTGAGTTCAAAAAGTTCACTATCGTATTTATTTTTTACACTTTTAAAAACAAAAAAGTAGATAGAAAAAGCTCCTACAAAAAGGCTTGAAACCGTAATGATAGCTTCATACATGGTTGCTTATCCGAGTTTTGCTATAGTCTGACCATAGAGAACATTATCTCCACTCTTTACATGTAGATCAAACATTCGCTCTTCACTCACGATAACGATGGTCGAACCCATCTCAAAACAGCCAAAATCATCGCCTTTATTGAGATACAAATCTTGATATTCATACACGCTTTGAACTTCTGCATCGGCATTTGTTTTGATACGCGGTTCAAAAGAAACCTGCATCACACCAACATTTAAAGCACCGACTAAAACCATATAAAAGATTTTGCCCTCAAGTGTTTCACATTTGATGACTACGCGTTCGTTCTCTATAAAAAGATTCAAACGACCTTTAAGTGATGGCATATTTACCGGATAAAGTTTTCCCGGAATATGCACAGCTTTTAAGACTTTAAGATTCATAGGAATATGGTAACGGTGGTAATCTTTTGGGGAAAGATAAAAATTGATAAACTGTCCGTTATGAATTCTCTCTTTCTCCTCTTTTGTGAAGTTTTCGCCTAAAAGCTCATCGGTAGAATACTCCATCCCTTTGATCTGAAGCGCGTAGCTTTCATCCAAATCACCACATTCTGAGATAAGCGAATCACACGGAGAAATAAAGTCATTTCCATCAAGGCTAAAATGTCTTGGTTCACGCAGATTACGGGTAAAAAGTTTGTTAAGCGTTTTGTATGATGAAGGTGCGTGGAACTCACTCATATCTAAACCCATCAAAGAAACATAACTTTGATTTACGATTTTTTGAAACCAAGGCGAAAACTCACATGACGCAAACTTTCCAAAATTTTGTGATATCAAACTTGTGATGTGTTTACTCATGAGCGAATCTCCTTTTTAGCCAATTCCTCGATCAGAACTGTTGCATATGAGCCTTTTGGGAGAGAAAAATGAAGTTCAAACCAAGCTTCTTGCTCTTTATATTCACCCTCCACTTCCTCTGGAAATATCCAAGCATAACGGCGCGCGCCATCTGCGGCTATCGTCTCGTTATAATCTTTTTCTAACGTCCAAGCATCATCTTTTGCAAGCCAAGCTTTTTTGCCACATAAAAGTCCTGTTACAGAAACATTACGCTCTTCAAATCTTTTAATATCTTCTTTATCGCCTTCATAGTTAAAAAGACGACCATGAGGATAATGCTCGATCACATCGCCCATGATTATCTTAAATGGATGCATTTGTTCTTTCATGGCAGTCAATGTGTGCAAAGGGAGATTGAGTGTTTCTACAAGTTCTGCGGCAGAAAAACTCTCAACAAGTTTATTTATCTCCAAACGACGACTGAGCCAAATATTAAAAAGATGACTTTGGTAAGAGTTAATAAGCAGTTTTTTTATCTTAGGATTACGCTCTTTTGCAGTACCGCGCGCAACTTTTTCTCCCAAGATATAGTTATCGCCATCATTTCCAAAACGCTGATAACCAAAATAGTTTGGTAACCCGAAATCTTTGATGTGTTTAAGCGCCAAAGAGATTTTTTTCGCATTTGTAGGATTTACTTTTTTAAGACGGATAAAAAATCTGTTGCCTTTTAAATGTCCTGTACGGATTTTGTTATTATGATACGTTGTTGAGATGATCTTGATATCTGGATGCTCAAAACTTTGCATCTTTTCTTCATACTTCTTTTCTAAAGAAATATATTGTTTTGTCATCGCATTTTTATCTTTAAGACCAGCGTAACCGACCTCTTTTGCTTTGATGCCAAGATGCACACAAATCTTGTCTATCATCTCCCACGTTGTAAGGTTTTTCTTCCTTATATGTAAGACTAAATGCTCACCCTCGCCGCTAAACTCATAAAGAGGAATTTCTTCGACCACGAAATCTCGGGCAGTTTGTTTAAAAATAAAATCGATCGGGGAGTGATTCATACTGTAAAAACGGTTCATAGGTACCTTTTAAATTTATCTTTAAAAATGATGTGATTTACATCTATTTTTATAATTTGTTCTTGTTGCTTTTGCAAATAGAGTGAGTGGTGTTCTCGTCTGCGCCGCGCGTCTTAAAAGAGCTTTTTTTTGTCGTACATCAAAGGAGATAAGCATCTCATACTCTTCACCGCTACAGCCAATATCTTTAGAAATATTTTTTAAAAATTTATATCCTAAAGAGTTAACGGATGAAAGTTTACCCAAATCACTAAAAATACCATCTGAAATGTCCATTCCAGCACTCAAATATCGCTTACATGTAGAGATGAATTGATCTCTTAAAATAATATTTCGAAACTTTGACTTACTATGTAAACTCCCGCCGTGAAGCAGTTTTTGAAGCTCTTTTTTGGAATTTCCAAGCTTACCTGTGTAGGCTAAAAGATGATTTTGTTTCATCCCACGACGAAGCAGCGGATTTTTTGTTTTGGAGATGATTGTCACGCTGATATCGAGCTTTGTATTTGCAATGGTATCGCCACCAATGATATCTATGCCATATTTTTGCGCCGCTTTTATAAACCCATCAGACAAATCTTTCATGTCAGATTTACTCATATTTTTAGGTATTGCAACTGCTAAAAGTGCGTAAAGCGGCTTTGCATTCATAGCAATCGCATCACTGATATTGACCATCATTGCTCTATATGCCAGTTCTTTTAAACTCATCCATTCACGTTTAAAATGGACATTTTCAAAAAAAGCATCTTTTGAGTAAACATAGCCATCTATTAAAGCGCCATCATCACCGATATGTTTTGTCTTTTTGCTAAAACACGATATAAAATAATCTTCTTTATTCATAAGCGAATTCTATATAATTAATGATTATGTTACACTTACATTATATATCGAGCTCATTTAAGAGTGTAAACACTATTTTGTTAGTAACTTTGTGTTAAAATACAACACAATAAAATGGTTTGCTTATTTATTCAAATCTATATGCAATACAAAAAGGTACAAATTATGAAATTTTCCATACTGAATGTTTTTAAAAATATAAAGTTTTTTTTCGCCGTTATGACGGCTTTTTTAATTTTAATCTCTTTGATTGAACTCAACCAATATTCATCGTATGAAAAAACAAAACAACTTGAAGAACAAAAAGCACTTGTAAATAAGATCTATAAACTTGGAAGATCTGATCTTGATTACAGCATTATTAATTCAGAAGGTTTAGGTGCCCAACTTAAAACAAATCTCATCTTTTTAACATCCACAACTGCGGATGACTTTTTAAGCAAGGCTTTAGGTTTAAATCATGAAAATAAGAATTATATACAAGAGCTCTCTTTACTCGAAGATACATATATATCCAAAGCCAACAGTTACTATCAAAAAAAAGATGAAAATCTCTCACAACGACTTAGTGAACTCACGATTGCAAAAATCGCTCTCTTAAATCAGCTCAATGAGATGATTGCAAACAATCTAGATGATGACTATAAAAAATTCTCCATTACACAATGGATTGTTTATGCAACTCTTTTCCTAATGCTTGCAGGGGCATTATTTTACTCTAAAAAATTAACAGTTATCTATAATGATATTAAATCTCTCTTTTCCATAGGTAGTGAAAGATCATCTGAATTAATTGTGACAAAAGAGGTAGATGCCATCAAAATGAGAATGGTAAGAAAACCCACTTTAAGTCAAAACCCAAGTATGATTGATCCTGTGACAGGAATTAAAAACTATAAAGGGATGATCCAGTCATATGCAGAAAAGAAAGGGCTCAAAGAAAATAATTACACTGCTGTATGTGTTTTTGAGATAGATAACTTCAAAGAGTATGAAAAAACTCTTTCCAAAGAATATACACAATCGGTACTCAAAAAAATCTCTTTCATCCTCTCTTTGTATGAACAACCAACAGACGTCATAGCTCGCATAGAGTATGATCAATTTGCCGTGATACTTTCAAGAGATACAAAAACTAAAAGTTTTGATGATTGTGAGGCTATGAGAAAAAGTATAGAAGAAACTGTTTTCAATAACCCTCAAGGGGGTACTGTCGCCTTTACTCTGAGTGGAGGACTGTTTATAAAACCAAACAATAAATCTTTAGATGACGCAATAAAACAAGCCAAAGAGATACTCCAAACTGCAAAAATAGCTGGAAAAAATCGTATTGCTAAGATACGCGAGCATGCAGAAAGATTCTAATCTGTTACAAATCTAATCACTTTATACTCCAGAGAACTTATAAGTGGTTCAAATAGTAACATACTAAAACTTCCGACAAATAATCTACACTTTTAACCTTACACAAGTTATATCCCGATACAATAAAAACATTAATTCTCTTAAAAAGGAAGGCAAATTGAGTATTCCTATTTATACTTATGATGCAGTTATCGTTGGAGCTGGACTCGCTGGATGTGCAGCTGCTCGTGAACTACAAAGTGCTGGTAAAAGTGTTGCTGTTATTACAAAATTACACCCTCTACGTTCTCACTCAGGTGCAGCACAAGGTGGGATCAATGCCGCTTTAAGCGACAAAGATAGTATAGAACTACATGAGTTTGATACCGTAAAAGGTTCTGATTATTTAGCTGACCAAGATGCAGTCGAGTTTATGTGCCAAAAAGCACCTGAAACGATTCGTTGGGCTGAGCGAATGGGTGCTGCTTTTAGCCGTACTCATGATGGAAAGATTGCGCAACGTCCATTTGGTGGACAGTCTTCTCCTCGTGCATGTTATGCAAAAGACAGAACAGGTTTGACGCTTTTACAAACAATGTATGAGCAAGCTTTTCGTGTTGGCGTAAAGTTTTGGGATGAGTGGTACGCTGCTGATCTTATCTATAAAGATGGAAAAGTATCAGGTATCGTAGCATTTAATATCCGCGATATGCAGATGGCGATTTTCAATGCAAAATCTGTTCTTTTTGCAACTGGCGGTTACGCTCGTTCATTTAAGATCAACTCAAATGCGCATGCAAACACTGGTGATGGTCTTTCAATAGTAGCACGTCACGGTCTTCCACTAGAAGATATGGAATTTGTTCAGTTTCACCCATCAGGACTTTCTGGAAACGGTGTTTTGATCTCTGAAGCTGCTCGTGGTGAAGGTGGACGTTTGTTCAACTCTCTTGGCGAGAGATTCATGGAAAAATATGCTCCAAATGCACTTGAACTAGCTTCTCGAGACGTTGTAAGCCGTGCAATCATGAATGAGATTCGTGAAGGTCGTGGTGTTGGTCCAAGACAAGATGCTGTTTACCTTGATGTAACACATTTAGGAAAAGATTTGATTATGGAAAGATTACCGGAACTTCGTGATCTTGCTATCACTTTCCTTGGTCTTGATATGATTAAAGAACCAATCCTCATCTCTGCGACTGCTCACTACTCTATGGGTGGTATTCCAGTGGATATTCCTGGGCATGTTCGTAAAAACAATACTGAATTTGTAGAAGGTTTTTACGCTGCTGGTGAGTGTTCTTGTGTCTCTGTTCACGGTGCAAATCGTCTTGGTGCAAACTCTGTTCTAGAAGCTCTTTTATTCGGACGTTTCGTTGGTAAAACAATGGTTGAAGATATTGACAGCATTCCTTTAAGAAAAGCGACTCAAGAAGATGCACAAACTGCACTTAAAGAGATCGAATGGATGCTAAATAACAACGGCACTGAAACAGTTCCATCCATAAGAGAAGAGCTACAAGAGTGTATGACTCATAATGCTGGTGCATTTAGAACTCAGGAATCTCTTGACGTTGCTGTAGCAAAAGTAAAAGAGCTTCATAAAAGATTTAAAAACATCCGTATCCAAGATAAATCAAAAGTTTTCAATACTGAACTTCAAGAAGCGATTGAACTTGGACATATGCTTGACTATTCTGCATTTATCGTAGAGTGTGCAGTGGCTAGGAAAGAGAGTCGTGGTGCTCACTATAGAGAAGATTTTACAGAGCGTGATGATGAAAACTTCCTTAAACATACAATGGCCTATATGGATAAAAACGGCGATTTAACACTTGATTATATGCCGGTAACTCTTGGTAAACATGAGTTAAAAGCAAGAACTTACTAAGGAGATTACAGACTATGGGTACTCATAAAATAACTACACAAGATGTAACTTTTAAAGTATTTCGTTTCAATGCTGATGAAGATTATCTTCCATATTATAAAGAATATAACATGGAAGTCACTTCTGAAGAGGTTGTACTTGATATATTAAACAGAATCAAATGGGATCATGACGGAAGTTTTTCATACCGTCGTAGCTGCCGCCATGGAATATGTGGTGCTTGTGCCATCAAAGTAAACGGACGTTCTACTCTTGCATGTAAAGAGAGTATGAAAGATATGATCGAGCTTTTTGGTAATGAGATCATTTTAGAACCACTCAGCATAAAACGTGCTGTAAAAGATATGATAATTGACAAAGCTGATTTTTGGGAAAAACATGCAAAAGTTCAGCCGTTTTTAGTAAGTGAAATCGACGAAAATCCTGAAGCTGAGCATTTAGTTTCACCAGAAGAAGTTGAAAATCTTATGGATGCGGATCTTTGTATCCAATGCGGTGCTTGTCACTATGCATGTCCAGTTGTTGAGATTAATGATGACTTTATGGGACCTGCCGCATTTGCTGCAGCATACCGTTTTGAAGCTGATGTTCGTGATGAAGCTGGGACTTCTCGTCTAAGTGAAGTCAATCAAGAATTCCAAGGCGTTTGGGATTGTGTGAAATGTTTTGAGTGTCAAGAAGCGTGTCCAAAAGATGTCAATCCGATTGAGAAAATCACAAAACTTCATAATATGATTTTTGCTAAAGCTGTTGCAACAAATAATGTTGCAACACGTCACGCAGTTGGATTCAAACATTCTATAGCAAAACACGGTTTACTTGATGAGGGTGAACTTGTTCGCTACTCTGAGGGAAATATCGGAGTGTTGAAACATGTTCCAGTTGCTATCAAAATGTTCACAAAAGGCAAAATAGTATTGCCATGGAATATGCCAAAATCAAAAAATTTAGATGAGATCAAAAAACTTGTTAAATCATCATCAACAGCAAAGTTCTAGGGAGTAATAGGTATGGAAAAATTAAGATACGCACTTTTTACAGGCTGTACGGCAAAAGAGAGTACTCCTGAGCAAATGATGTCGACCATGGCAGTTGCTAACAAACTTGGAATCGAACTGATCGAGTTGACTGAAGCTTCTTGTTGTGGCGCATCTCACTTACAAGATTATGATGACTTTTTATCTTTGGTTTTAAATGCGCGTAATATCGCATATGCTGAAAAACATGGTCTTACCATGGTTACAATCTGTAATACCTGTCAGCTCAACAGTGCTATGACAAAACACAGACTTGATAATAATGCGGAGCTAAAAGCAAAAGTTAACGCGAAGCTTGGTGAAGTTGGTTTGGAGTACAAAGGTACTTCGCAAGTAATTCACTTTTTATACGCTATTATAGATGACTTCGGTCTTGATAAGATAAAAGAGATGGTTGTAAAACCATTAAGCCAATTTAATATTGCACCATTTTACGGTTGTCACAATATCCGCCCCTCAGAGCTTCAAAATGAAACTCACAAAAAAGCGGAAAATCCGTATAACCCTACTTCACTTGATGATCTTATCATCGCTTGTGGTGGTGTCAATGTGGATTATACTGAAAAAAATAAATGTTGTGGTTTCCACGCTGAACTTCAAGCGCCTCGCACTGCGGCTATCCTTACTGGAAACGCTGTTGCTGGAGCGATGGATGCAAACGCCGACTGGATGGTCACACCTTGTCCTCTTTGTCACTTGAAGCTTGACACACAAACGCATCATGCATCAGTTGCAATCGGTCGTGAAGTTTCACTTCCAGTTCTTCATATGCAACAAATGCTAGGTTTGGCTCTTGGTTGTACAAATGAAGAGTTAGGTCTCAAACACCACGTTACAAAAGTAGATTTTATCTAATTTAAACACCAAAGGAAGTAAATTCCTTTGGTTACGCTAACACTGAGTTTTCTTCAGCAGAAGGTTCACGCGTCTTTGACGCTTCTTTCCCCCTCTTCTGAATAAAAAAATTCAACTTAAATGTTTTAAAGGTTACAAGTGTCAAACTCAATAGAAATTATCTCATGGAACATTAATGGTATCCGCGCAGTCGCATCAAAAGAAGCACTTAAATGGATAGATGAAAGAGACACAGATATTCTCTGTCTTCAGGAGATAAAAGCGACTGCTGAGCAGATTCCTGACGCTCTCTTTTTAAAACAACACGATGAACTCTTAGTCAACAGTGCGGATAAAAAAGGCTACTCTGGAACTGCCACATTTTCAGCAATCAAGAGTGATTTTAACTCTACATGTAAGCATATTGACCTCTTAAATGAGGGACGAATCGTCGAACAGCATTTTGGAGATATCGCACTCTTTAACGTCTACTTTCCAAACGGTCAAAGAGATGATGAAAGACTAGATGTGAAAATGAAGTTTTATGATGATTTTTTAGAGTATTGTGAAAAACTGCGAGAAGATGGAAAATCAATTATCATCTGTGGAGATGTCAATACTGCCCACAAAGAGATAGATCTTAAAAATCCAAAAGCAAACTCAAAGACAAGCGGATTTTTACCGATTGAACGCGCTTGGATAGACAAGTTTTTATCTCATGGTTATATCGATACTTTTAGATATGTTCACGGAGACGTAGCAGATGCTTACAGTTGGTGGAGCTACAGAGCCAATGCAAGAGCCAACAACGTCGGCTGGAGAATAGATTATTTTTTCATCTCAGAGGATCTGGCAGAAAATCTTGAAGATGCTTTTATACTACCAGAAGTCATAGGTTCGGATCACTGTCCTGTAGGGATTAGAATCTCTTTATAGAAATTCTATTTCTTTGGACGAAAAGCCTTCATAACTGCTTCATTCGTCTCAATATAAGGTCCTTCTATAAGATCTATACAATAAGGGACTGCCGGAAAAACTGCATCTAAACACTCTCTTATAGATTTTGGTTTTCCAGGCAAGTTGATGATAAGTGATTTTCCGCGAATGCCCGCAGTTTGGCGGGAGAGAATCGCTGTTGGAACATACTGCAAGCTTACTTGACGCATCAACTCTCCAAAACCGGGCATCATCTTTTGACATACATTCTCAGTCGCTTCAGGCGTCACATCACGAAGCGCTGGACCTGTTCCACCAGTTGTGACAACAAGACAACATCCCTCATCATCACAAAGCTCCCTCATCGTTGCTTCGATTACATCTTGCTCATCGGGAATACATCTGTAAACGATCTCAAATTCACTAACCAAATAATCTTTCATCGTCTCTTGAATCGCCATTCCCGAGATATCCTCATAAATTCCCGCACTTGCTCTATCACTTGCTGTGATAACACCTATTTTGATATCTGCCATATAATTTCTCCTAATCTATTTGTAAAAAGTGGTTTGCGCCATTGATGACATAGGTTGTGGCGTATGGCAAGAAAAACTCTTTTGCACCTGCCACATCTATGATCTTGTCTTCACTTCCTAAATACACCTCTATCTGCACGCCGCAAGATGCGATCTCTTTGAGCTTCTCACTGTCCCATTCATAGTGCAAAAGCTCTTCAAGTTCACTCACTTTAGTGCTTATATGTGAAGTCTTTTTGAGTTCATTTGGCTCAAAACACCCTTGTATAAACTGGCTTAGATACTTTTCTTTATCTTTTTTATATGCCATCATCTGTGCACGTTTAAATGTTTGAGGCTTTGTCTGAAAAAATGCGGGAGAAAAAAGCTGAAGCGTGTCAATTCTTTCCTTACATGTAAGGATATATTCAAAAGCTTTGATTGCGCCATAACTAAATCCAGCAACGTTATAGTCACTTTGTTTTAGATATTTTTCAAAAAAAGAACTGTCATCTTTGAGAGAAAATCCGCTATAGTAAACCATCTAGCTTTGCCTCAATCTCATCTTTTGTAATACTTTCACGCTCGTAAAGTATCTCTTCGACGTATTGCAATACGCTTCTAAAGCCACTAATACTTTCTTTCGTCTCTTCATAAAGTCTCTTCATGAGGAGATCTTCTTGGCTTTGTGATGCTAATAAAGTCTCTCCCATCCCAAACCCTTCTATCATCTCTTTCACGTTTTCTTTTGCTTCATCAAGATCGATCTTGGCACTGCTTGAATGCTCGCCATACTTTAAGTCACACGCGGCCATACCGCCCAAAAGCATTCGAATACGTGCTTCTATCTCATGTTTTAATAGCGGTGTAGTCACAGGCGGTGTCATCGACTCATTCGAGAGCAAGAGCTTTTCAAAATCTATATTATAAAGTGTCGCAGCAACTGCTTTGCCAGCTTGATACGATATGCGATGCGCTTTTTGGTCATCACTGAGCATCAGCAGTTTTCTTTTACCAAACATCACTTTATCTTTGACCTGATAAAAATGTTCCATTGTCACTTGCGTACCATTTTGACGTAGTGAAAGCAATGCCGCTTCATTGACAAGTGCAGCCAAAGATGCACCGTTAAAGCCCACTGTCATATTTGCTAAAATATTGATATCTGTTTCATTTGGAATTGGAGCTAAATATTTTGCAATGATAGAAGCACGTTCTCCTTTTGTAGGAAGATCAACGAAAATACGTCTGTCAAAACGTCCTGCGCGGAGTAAGGCACTATCTAAGACATCTATTTTATTTGTCGCAGCAATGACGATAATATCGCTTGATTCTTCAAATCCGTCCATCTCGGTGAGAAGTTGATTGAGCGTTGCTTCACGTTCATCATTACGATTTCCATCACGCTTTTTACCCACAGCATCGATCTCATCTATAAAGATAATCGCAGGCGCATTTTTCTTCGCTGCTAAAAAGAGCTCATGTACTCTTTTTGCTCCCATTCCCACATAGATCTGCACAAAAGAAGCACCACTTTGGTAGAAAAATGGTACGCCCGCTTCATGAGCAACCGCTTTGGCAATCATAGTTTTTCCCACACCAGGAGGACCTACAAGTAAAACACCACGAGGCATTCTTGCTCCAAAAGAACGATAACGTTTTGGGTTTTTCATAAAGTCGATAATCTCTGAAAGTTCTACTTTTACTTCACTGATCCCACCGATATCATCAAAAGAGATATTTGGTTTTATCGCTTGGATCGGTTCATTTGATGCAATAGGTGCTGTAACATCCGATATTCTGGAAGATCCAAACTTTAATCCTGAGCCATTTTTTTGGTACCAGCGAAACGCATAAGATCCAGCACCTAGAAATAAAATAACATAAAGTAAAGTAGTAAGTTCAGAATGCCCCTCTTCTATCTCAACTTTATAATCTGCAAAAAGCCCTGGTGTCACCTGAGAAGTTGCTATTTTATAGATATCTTTTTTTGTTTTTAGATAGACATACTCTTTTGTAGCGATGACATTTGTCACTGTATGATCGAGCAGTATTTTTTGTGCATCATTAAGCGTTATCGGGTTTGAAGTGTCTCGAAACACGGCGAAAAGTATCAATACAATGATAATAAAAGCCGAAGCATAAAGAGCGATATTGTTGTATTTAGATTTGAACATAGTTATACTCATCTTTCACCTCAAATTCCTTACATGTAAGCCAGTTTCCACTGAGATCTTCATCTGATTTTATAACTACTTTGTTGAAATGCTGATCAAACCCTTGATAAAGTCCATCTTCTCTTTGACTCTCAATAAGCACATCGAGTTCACCCACAAATGCTTTTCTAAACTCTAAGTTTTTAGCATCGACAACAGAGCTTAGCTCATGCAAGCGCTCTTTTGCGATATTGCCACTGACCTCATTTTTCATCATAGCAGAGGGCGTTCCATCACGTTTTGAATAGCTAAAAGCGTGCAGATGTGTCAAAGGCAATCTTTTTACGTTTTCCATTCCTTCACGCCAAAGTTCTTCGCTCTCTCCCGGATGCCCTACGATATAGTCTGTTCCAAGTGCAAAACCTTTTTCTGCCAAAGTATGAAAAAGCTTGAAATCACTCTCGTAGCGATTACGTCGATTCATCAGTTTAAGCATCCCTGGTGAAGTATGTTGCAATGCTACATGTAAGTGCTTTTCAAGCCACGGTTCGCCAAGTATCTCTTTAAACTCATCATTGATCTGGATAGGTTCCAAACTGCCTACTCGGATGCGTCTTACACCTTTGACTTGACTCATCTGCTTCATAAGACGAGCGATATTTGTACCCTCGCCTGTTCCGTAACTTCCGACATTTGTGCCTGTGAGGATAAACTCTCCAAAACCGTTAGATGAAAGTCTATACACCTGTTCAAGGATTCTTTTTTCATCTAAACTTCTAGCATCGCCACGTACAAAAGGGATGATGCAGTAGTTACATCTAAAATTACATCCCTCTTGAATCTTGATAAAAGCGCGACTTTTTCCGATGAACTCTTCAACAACCGCATCATCCACAAAGTTTAAATCGCCAAGTTCATAAAAGGGTGTGTTTTCTTTTAAAAGCATATTGATTTTTTGTTTTTCGCTTTGTCCAAAAACACCAAAAACTTTCTTGTTTTCAAAAAGTTTTTCACCCTTGGTATGTGCTCCACATCCTGTAAGAAACACCTTCGCTCCACTGCTTTTTTCTATGTGGTTCACATAAGAGCGCACCGTTGTATCCGCACCATTTGTCACGGTACAAGAGTTTACAACGACAACATCTGCTTCGTTCTCATCCTCTGTGATATCAAAATCTTCCAAGTTTTGCATCATAACTTGTGAGTCAAAAAGGTTTGTTCGACATCCAAATGTTTTAAAGTAAACTTTTTTTCTCATACATTTTCCTCTGGTACTTCTGGCATTTTTCTTTGTGATGTTTCTACATGTAAGCGTTGCGTTGGATATGCTATCGTGATATCGTCTGCCTTATTGAACTCTTCTACTATCTCCAAAGATATGGTACTTCTAAGAGTCAAAGTTCCATACGCATTTGTCAAATACCAAGAACTTATCACAATCCCGTTTGGCTCTATAAACGAAAAAATACGAGGTTCGACATTGGTATTTTTCAAGCTGTAATGACTTCTGAGTTTATTGAGCTGTTTACGGGTAATATCCGTATAACCTTTAGAATACTTACGAGTAATCTCTTTACAAATATGCATTGCTTTCTTATGATTTGAGTCAAAAGAGATCACAATATCGATGCCATCCCACACTGTTTTTAATGAGTGATGCGTATAATTTGCTATCATCCTTGTAAAGACATAATTATTTGGAATAAAAATAATACGTCCTGCACGGCGATTTTTCATAATAGAAGAGAGAGTGATATCCTCTAAAATAGTCATACGAAGTAAAGATATATCCATAACATCACCAACATAGATCATTCCATCCATATCCACACGAATTCTGTCGCCTACATGGATACTTCCGCCAAAAACGATCACAAGCCATCCAAAAATACTCATAAACCAGTCTTTCATAGCGATAGCAATACCCGCCGATGCAAAGCCGAGAATAGTAACTAAATAACTGACATTTTCTATGTAATTAAAAAAGAGGATTAAAAGTATGACCGTAAAGTTCACAAAAGTAATGATCTTGTTTGCTGTATAAAAACGCTCATTATCTTTGATATATTTTTTAATAATAAGTTTAAATAAAAAAAGAATAACAAAAAGTATAACTATGATAATCCCTATCTTCATCAGTTTATAAATCTTTTCTTCTATTTTTTTATTGATATTTATTTCTATTACTTCGATCCGTTTTTTATACACACTCTGTGTGATGTTGATAGTATCAAGTGCTACTGAAAATCTGTCAAGCTGTTTTTTTAACTCTTCGAGATTGTTTTGTGTTTTGTTATCATCTTGCAGAGCAGCCAGATTTTCATACACCGCTGTCTTTTTTTCCAAGAGTGCAACCATAGTTACCAAACTCTCTCTTTGCTTGATATAATCGTCATAATTATTATTGATCTGCTTGATAAAAGAGTAGCCTGTAAAGATATCCAAAGGATTATTAAGGGAAGGTATCTCAGAGATTTCCGGCGGAGTTAACAGTTCCGAAAAAGGCGCTGAATCTTTACTTTTAAACTGTGTCATCTGACTTGAGAGAATATTTTCCTTGGAGCGTAAAGAAGCAAGTTCATCAAAGTTTTTGCCATATTTATTTTCTTTTGTAAGAGCAGAGATCTGACTCTTTATCTCTTCAAGATTCTTTTTTACCTCAAGTGATGTGAGATAAGAACTATAGTTTTTTATCCAAATATTATCAGATGGTATCTCATCATCGATGTCATTAAGAGAGGTTGTATATTCTTCTATAAGATGCTGTTTTTGTGCTAAGAGTGCTTCGTTTGTTGCTGTATTATCTTTATCTATTGCTTTGGCATAAAGAGAAATGGCGCAAAGAAGAACCAGTAGTATTTTACTCATCAGATCACCTTATACGAATTTAAAACATCTTTGATGATTTTGCTATCTACTTCATCGGCGATCTTCACACCGCCAATGCCATCAGCTAAAATAAATGTGATGGAGCTGTCAGAGCTTTTTTTATCCAGAAAAAATGCATTATAAAAACTCTCAACATCTTTGATAGCATAAGTCACTGGCAAACGGTATTTGACTAAAAGTTTTTTGATGCGCAGTGCCTCTTCCTCTTTTAAAAGTCCAAGTTTGACAGAAACATCATTTGCCATCACCATACCAACAGCAACAGCTTCTCCATGAAGAAAACCAGTGTAATTTGTCTCATTTTCTATTACATGTGCAAAGGTATGACCATAGTTAAGAGCCGCTCGAAGCCCTTTTTCTTTTTCATCCTCTGAGACGACATTTGCTTTTGTTTCTACAGATTTTTTGATCGCTTCTGCTAAAACTGTCGCACTGTTAAGATCATTTTCTTCAAGCCAAGTAAAAAACTCTGCATTAAAAGTCACAGCCATTTTTACGATCTCGGCAATTCCTGCACCAAATTCACGTGAAGGAAGGGTTGAGAGAAAATAGGGATCTATATATACCGCTTGAGGCTGATGAAATGCGCCGACTAAGTTTTTACCAAAACTATTATTCATCCCTGTTTTTCCGCCGACACTTGCATCTACTTGAGAAAGAAGCGTTGTTGGAATCTGAATAAAATCGATCCCTCTTTGATAGATACTCGCCGCGTAACCTGTCATGTCACCAATAACTCCACCGCCAAAAGCGATGAGCAAAGAGCCACGATTAAAGCGGTGATTAAAAAGATTTTCTAAGATAAGATCTATGCTTGCCTGATTTTTGTATTCTTCACCATCAGGCACTGTAATGATATAAAGTTCTTTTGCACTTATTGTGTTTAGAAGATATCGCAGGTGAAGCCCCGCAACTGTAGGATTTGTGATGATTGCCACTTTTTTGTCAAAGCGCTGATCTGCGAGCTTGTCTATTGTTATTTTATAAGAGTTATCTATGACTTTTTTAAGTGTTATATCTACAATCATTTTTTACATCCAAACATGAAATTATTAAGTGATAGATAATACTTTATTCTTACTTAAAAACGTGTGAAATAGACCTATTCAGATGGCTAAAGCTGAACAGGAATAAAGATTTGGTGATAATCGTCAAGCTTGAAATAAAGCTTCTCACTGTCAATAGAAAAAAGAGAAAAGATCTGTCTTTCAACGATTTTTGAAGTAAAAGGCATAAGATGAAGAAAATTCTCTTTCTGTCTAAGTTCACGGATAGGATTACCATCACTATTTGTGACTTTAATCGATTTTGAAAAGATCGTAGCAAGATTATTAAAATGCTCTATAACCTGTTCTTTGTTTTGATCTTGTTCATTTGTATAGTTGAAAAGTTCCAAGTTAAAGCCCATTTGAGAAGAGATGTCAAAGACAGTTGTCGAAACTTTTTCGAGATCTCTATTTTCACTGAGCACTGCAACTGAATCTTTGAGTCTTGAAAATGATCTGTTTGCAATTTTCAATACTGGTAAACGAGCACCATAAAGCATATTTCTAGCCGTATAATTTCTAAAAATGTCTTTAGAAACCATTACTAAACCAATATGATATTTTTTCATATCAGCACGAAAAATTGTTTCGATTAGGGCATCTTGATAGTTGATCTCTATATCCACATTATATGAACTAAGATCTTTAATCGCCCACAAAAGATCAATATTACTTGCGTTGAACACCTTGATATAAAGCTTATGTTTGAAACTTTTATGTATAAATAAAGCACGACGAAGCAGATCTTTTATATTTTTTTTATTATCTTTAAACATATCGATATAAAGATAAAGGTTTGATCCAAAAGGTTCAGGAAACTGTCCAAGCTCACGTTTGATGGCACGATAAACAGATTTTAAAACAGTAGGATCACCTACAAGAAGTAGAAGGTCATTTGGATGGATCATACGCTTTCTTGTCGGTAACAAAAGCTCTCTATTTCTGTAAATAGCCACGATCTTCCATTTACGTTGCTCTATAACACCAATGTGGCGGTAAACAAAAGAGCTTCCAAAAGGAACAAGCACTTCCATGATTTCACCCTGCCCCAGACCAACATTTTTTGCAGTCACTGGAATATTTGGAAGATAATCGATCATCCTTGAAGCCATAATCTCATTTTGTTTTACATACAAAATACTTGGATCTCTATTTTCAAAGCCCCAGTGATCAAGAACGATAAGACGAAGTTGTTTTTTCATCGTTCTGATATTTTTTATCGTATACTCAACATCAGTAATATTGTCCATAGTGATGATTGCTTGAACAAATTCCATTTTTAAAAGATTGGAAATTTTTTGAAAGCTTGTAGGATCAAATTCATAAAATTTAAAACGTGCAGGATTCGCATTTTCATACTCAACAGCTTTTGGTTGAACAATATAATAGATATTATCACTTGTATAAGTATCTATCACACGTTCTATAAATTGGCGGCCGATTTCACTGTCACTGATTATTAGTATCTTTTTCATTGGCGTGATTATAGCTAAAGATAAACTACATTTTCACTAACAACTTTTTAAACTTCTTCCCACAACAGTGAAATTTAATTTTTAACAAATATTGTACCTAATTTTCTCAATCAAACTCATTTTAAAAACGCTTCTATCTTCTCATAATATCTCTCAATTCCCTCGAAATTGTGGCTTCCGCCCTCCTCTATGAACATCATTGAGTCTGGCAAAAACTGTTCTGCTTCTTTGTAATCTAAGAGGTCATCGCCTTTTTGGAGTAGGAGCATGATGTTTTTTTGATTGAGTTTATCTGTTTTGTATTTTTTGAGACTCTCTACATGTAAGAGATTCCACTCGTATGTGCTGTTGTCATAATAGCTCATTCCATGACCGATGGCACGCTTGAGTGTGATTTCTGGATAGATAGATGGGTTGATAAGCACTGCTTTGAGGTTATATTTTTGAGCAAGGTACATTGAATAAAATCCGCCCAAAGAGGAGCCGATGATCTTGACATCTTCACTGCTCGCTTCGATAATATCTTCAAGCGTACCGATGGCAAGAGCGGGAATATAAGAGAGCAATGGAGCGATAAAACTCTCACCCAGATTTTTAAAATACTCGCGAAACTGCTTTGATTTTGTGCCCTCAGCACTGCTTCCAAAACCGTGTATATATAGAATCATTTTTTTACCTTTGAGAGTTTATTTTTTGAAATGATAACCCTTTTTATGTTCAGATGTTATAATTTCGCAACTTTAAAAAATAACCTACCATTGTAAAAGAGAATTTATGGAATTTACTTTAGAAAAAACATCGGGCAAGGCGAGAGCTTGTACCATCAAGACGGCTCACTCGACTATCCAAACACCCGTATTTATGCCTGTTGGTACACTTGGAAGTGTCAAAGCTCTTGATATGGCTGATATGGAAGAGCTTCTTGGCGCGCAGATCATTTTGGCAAACACTTATCATATGTATCTTCGTCCCGGAGATGATGTTGTCGCAAAGATGGGTAAACTTCATAAGTTTACCACTTACCCAAAAAGCTTTTTAACAGACAGCGGCGGATTTCAGGCGTTTAGCTTGAGTGATATCTCAAAACCTATGGAAAATGGTATCGAGTTTCGCAGTCACATTGATGGAAGTAAACACTTCTTTACACCTCAAAAAGTGATAGATATCCAGCTCAATTTAGGTTCTGACATCATGATGATTTTAGATGACCTTGTCGCACTTCCAGCGACTCAAGAGCGTATCGCTGTTTCTATCGAGAGAACGACTCAGTGGGCGCAAGAGAGCATTGAGTATTTTAGAGGCAAACAGGCTGAGGGAATCGGCACAGAGCAAAATATCTTCGCCATTATCCAAGGTGGAACTGACAAAGCATTTCGTACCAAATCTGCGACTGAACTTTGCGCGCTTCCATATGATGGTTTTGCTATCGGAGGACTAAGTGTGGGTGAGCTAAACAATGAGATGTACGATACCGTAGAACACACAGTACAATACATGCCAGAGGACAAACCGCGCTACTTGATGGGTGTGGGAACGCCTGAGGATTTAGTAGAAAATATCGAACGCGGCGTGGATATGTTTGACTGCGTTATGCCTACAAGAAATGCGAGAAACGGCACGCTTTTCACCTCTTTTGGCAGGATCAACATCAAAGGCGCGAAGTTTAAAACAGATGATTTAGTAATCGATCCAGAGTGTGAATGTCTTACATGTAAGCGTTACAGCCGTGCGTATCTCAACCACCTTTTCCGCGCTCGTGAGATAACTTACTTTAGACTTGCAACGATTCATAATCTTCACTATTATTTGAATTTGATGAAGCAAGCTCGCGCGGCAATTTTAGCCGACAATTACGCTGAATTTAAAAAAGAATTTTATGCAAAAAGGAGTGAGAAATGACACTTGGAGTAAACATCGACCATGTAGCGGTTTTAAGAGAAGCGAGACGTGTGAATGATCCTGACATCATGATGGCACTTTTCACGGCGATTCAAGCGGGAGCAGATCAGATAACTATCCATTTAAGAGAAGATAGACGCCATATTCAAGACAGTGATGCGCAAAAGATTATTACCTCTTCGGCTGTGGCTGTAAACTTAGAGTGTTCGGTCAATCAAAAAATCTTAGATATCGTCTGTGACTTGCAACCTCACCGCGCAACTTTAGTACCAGAAAAACGCGAAGAAGTCACAACTGAGGGCGGACTTGATATCTTTAAAAATGAAGATGAAGTAAGAGCTGCCATAGAACAGCTTCATGATTCACTTATTCCCGTTTCACTTTTTGTCGATCCAACAAAAGAAGCGATGAAACAGAGTAAAGAGCTTGGCGCTGAGATGGTGGAGCTTCACACGGGAGAGTTTGCAAACCTTTTTGCGATGCTAAACTCCGCACTTAGCCACTCAAAACACAGCGTAAAAGAGCTTGAACTTCCTCGTTATGAACTCGCTTCTCGCCTAGAACACGCACTTGCTAGTCTACAAGAAAGCGCAACTTATGCAAAATCTTTAGGTCTTGAAGTAGCCGCAGGTCACGGGCTAAACTACATCAATGTCAAACATATCACTGCTATCAAAGAGATAAGTGAACTCAATATCGGGCAAAGTATCATCGCGCGTTCTGTGTTTACTGGGCTAGATGCCGCAGTCAAAGAGATGAAAAAACTGGTAAACGCATAATATGAAAAAGATCGCCATCAGTATCGGAGATATCAACGGAGTTGGTTTAGAGATCGCTTTGAAATGTCACGAAGAAGTCAGCCGCCTTTGTTCTCCCGTGTACTGTGTAGATCATGAAGTGCTTGAAAATGGCGCAAAACTCTTGCATAGAGAACTTCCTCAAACTCTTGCATGCAAGTCTTTACATCTAAGCATAAACATCGAACCGTCCAAAGTCACAAAAGAAAGCGGAGAGTATTCCTACCGTTCATTTTTAGAAGCGATAAAACTCTGTGAGGGCGGAGAATGTGACGCGGTGGTAACGATGCCAATTCACAAAGAAGCGTGGATGATGGCGGGTTTAAAATACAAAGGGCATACGGATATGCTACGTGATTATTTCAAGCGTGATGCCATCATGATGCTTGGATGCGAAAAGCTTTATGTAGCACTCTTTACTGAACATATTCCCCTTCGTGAAGTAGCCTTACATATAAGAGAAAAAAAGCTCACACCCTTCCTTTTAAATCTTCACAAAAGCATCGGCGATAAACGTGTAGCAGTGCTTGGACTCAATCCTCATGCAGGAGATAACGGCGCTATCGGAGATGAAGAAAGAGAGATAGAAAAAGCTATCTCAAATGCAAATAAAACAATCGGCAAAGAGCTCTTTTTTGGCCCAATAGTCCCAGATGTAGCCTTTGCACCCTATTTTAGAGACACAGTGCAATATATCTGTGCAATGTATCATGACCAAGGTCTTGCACCTCTTAAAGCACTCTATTTTGATGAAAGTATCAATGTCTCTTTAAACCTTCCAATCATCCGAACTTCCGTCGATCACGGTACAGCATTTGACATTGCCTACCAAAACAAAGCGCATACACTTAGCTACATAAACGCGGTAAAAGCGGCTTTAAAGCTTTGCTCTGCGGAGTGAGCTTCACTCTGTAAAATTGGCAAATGCACCCTCTACACTTAACACATTTTTATAGTGTGTGTTGGTAACTCTAGTTGTTTTTGTTAAAAGATCACAGATCACTAACCGAAAGCTAGAACCCATAAACGGCTCTACGATGCAGATAATCTTTTGACCGATTTGGCGTGTGGTGTGAACTGTGCCTTCAAGTGTTGGGAAAAAATATTGCGGATAACTCAGCGGCGTGATCTCGACAATATCAATGCGATGGGGGTTTTTGAGTGTTTCGACGATAAGCATAGCATCGTCATAACGCTCAAAATGAACACACCAATCATCAAATTTTTTATTGAAGTGTTTTAAATCTTCATCCAAAAAACCGCCAGCTTGAGACTGCAGTGCAAATATACTCATCCAAAATTCCTTAAATATTTGCGTGATAATACAATAATTTAATTGATTAAAAAATTCTCTAGTTTCTAAAGCTCATTCCATCTTCCTTATAAATTCACGAATAGTTCACACTTCATAACATATAATTTCGTCAACACAGAGATGTGAAACTCAAAAAAACAAAAGGATCCTCGCTATGAAAAAAATTATTGCACTTGCATTAGCATTAGGCTTAACATCACTATTCGCAGCAGAAATGCCAGCATCTGACACTAAAGCAGAAATGAAAACTGAAAAACCGGTAATGGAAAAAACTGAAAAAAAAGTTTGTAAAACAACTAAAAAAGCTCACAAAAAAACTTGTAAAGCAAAAAAAATAGAGAAAAAAGAAGAAAAGAAAGCTGAAGCAACAACACCTGTTCCAGAAGCAAAATAATCACTCCTATGAGAGAGTTATCTCT
>CAISHH010000154.1 GCA_903885085.1 uncultured Campylobacterales bacterium | reverse complement strand
TCACTTTATTAATTAAATCTAATGTATTTTAGCGAAAAGGAAGTAGTTAAACAATTGAAAGTTGATTTGTATTCAATTTAAAATATAAAGTTTGATAAAAATATGTAAAAAAAGTATGAAAAATTACGAAAATGCTTGCAGAAATCAGAACATAAAAACATATTATAGGGCAGAGAAAGAAAAAAATCCTTCTCGAAATCCAATTTAAAGGCCTAAGTATGATAGATGTGTATACAAAACTGAAAAAACAAAAACAAAAACAAGGTGAACTCGTCTCTGAAATAATTGTAAATGTAACAGAAAAAGAGTTTAATGTGTTTCAAAAAAAAGCTGACACTATTTGCATGGATGTAGGTGAATTGGCGAGGCTATATTTGCTAGATACTTTTGCTTTTGAGCGAGCAGCGAGCATCTGGTTTAAGAAAAAATAAAAAAGAGGAGAACTAGAAAATATGAGTGACGTAACATATTACACAGCCCTAGATGTCGCGGCAATATTTCGTACTGAAAGTGATGTAAGTTTTTTCATTGAATATATGATCGACCAAATTGAGTTTGGTTTTTCAAAAAAAGGGGATGATTATATCCCCCCGATCGTATACTCAAGCCCTGGTAAGGTCTTCAATATTGATTATAACTTTCTGATCGATACATTAGCCGATTATGTGCGCGAAGACGCTATTATTGGGGATTTTGAGCTAGCAGAAAGTGCACCCCCTCGCGTTGTGAAAAACGGTATTTTTCTGGTTGTTGGTATCTTTGAAAACTATTACGGAGTTGCTCGAGTCAATAACAAAAAAATTGATCTAACCAAGTATAAATCGCGTGGAATTATTGAGATGACTGATCGCTTTTATAACATACTAGTTATTCAAAATGGAGAGAACATTAAGCGCTTCTCAGCAGTTCCGTTCTCCGAGTCAGCAATAAAAAAAATCATACAGCCTCAAAGATTTCAAGTGCTTGAAAATATCACCAAAAAGGATAAGCTAAAGCAGATTGTTTTTGGTTTGGGACGCTATAAAGAGTATATTGAAGCAACTGGTTGTACTCCAGATTTTGTAGCACTTTAGTGTTTTATTTGGCAACTGAGCTTTCGCACCTAATTTTAGGTGATATAGTTTGAGAAATTACTATAAATAGGACATTGTAATAAAATATCTCATATAGCTTGACAGTAAAATCTTAGAATTTTAAACCTTCTAAAATATGGACTTTAAAAAATAGAAAAACATCTGTCAAGAGATATGACAAATACCTGCTAAATGCTCTTACTATTTTATCAAATTAACTGATTAAAAATCTGTCTACTTTATAGGGGTCATTCCAGTATCACTTTTCATAAGATGTGCAAAAAGTTCAATCGATGGATACCCTCTGTCAAAAATGATAAGATCATTTTTTTGAGTATATTGCAAATGAGAAGTTGCTAATACTCTTTCTCCATAAGCTTTATCTTCTAATACAGCATCTATCACAATATTATTGAGCAAGTCATAGAGTACGGATGCACAAGCCTGCACGACTTCTTTAGAAAATTCAGCTATCTGATTTTTTGCTATAGTCGAGGTGAATCTTTTTTTGATGTTCTCACTATTTGGTAATATGATGTTAGAGCCATCGATTGCTAAAAGTCTAAATCCTTTATATCGATGATACTCTCCATCCTCATAAAATTGTTCTCAAACAACTCTGTATAACTCAATAAATGCCGTATAATTTAATTTTGATCTCACTCTTGTATAAGCGCTTGCAGTGACACTTTCATAAGTTTTTTGTGAAAAAATTATCAGTTTTGCTTTCGCATCATTGAGTGTATTCTGTAATGATTTACTACTTTTTTTCAGCATTATGTTGATGGTCGTTATAAATCCAAGCTTTCTATCTCTTGTAAAATCTGTTATTTTTTCTTTATGACACTATAAGACCCTCAAGAACATCGGTCTTTTTTTATATCTTTCATTCTTTTTACTTCCATTTTTTCTTTACAAAGGCAACTTCTATTCTCTTAAGTCAATGGCGTTGGTGGTGCGGCTAATATATAGGATAAAGCCTGCGATAGAAAATACATCCTTATCCTGAACAAATTGTAAAAATAAATCAAAAAGCTCAGGTGAAAAAAACATGAAAATCCTGAGCAAATATTACGAAAATTATATTTTAAAACAAATTGCAAAAAAAAAACAGCATTCTCTTGCAGAAAATTGCATGTAAAAACATATTATAGACAGAGAAATAAAGAGAGATTTGTTTATTTCTCAAAAAAAGCGCCCCAGCCGACCAAAGTTCAGGTGCTTTAAAAAAAGGAATTTTCAAAAAATGAAAACAAATACTTATAGCACGTATATAGCCCAGTCAAGCGATTTTAGCAATGATGATGTGGATTCGTTTATCTACGTGTTCTGTGGGTTCGATCGTCACACAGTTATAGCTCTCGTGGATCATCGCGAGGTGAACGCTTTAGTCGAGGTGCTGGATAAGTTTTACGAGATTGACCACGAGGTTGAAATCGAAGAGGTTAAAGAACTCGAGATAAAGATGGTAGAAGTCCTGATTATGAGTCGATCAACTGTCGAACGTCGAAAGTTCGGTAAGCAGCGCAGAAAACCTGCGCCACGCACGAGTAAACAACTCGTGATGGAGATGGAATAATGAGATATACTATATCCATCAATCAAAAGCAGGCAATTGAACTAGGCCTGCAGAGTGTTACTCAAGCTATTATACTCGATCTAATTAATGGGTCGCCGACGTGGGCAGATGCCGAAATAGTGGATGGAAAGGTGTACTATTGGGTCTCCAGGACGAAAATAGCAAAAGAGTTGCCACTGCTTGACTTAAAGCCGGACAGTGTTTACAGGCATTTAAAAGCTTTGCTTAAATTAGGCTTAATTCATTATTTAAAAGTTGGTAAAAAAGACTGCGTGCGATTGACGCAGCTGGGCAAAAGCTACTATGTCATAAAAAAATCCGACTTAGATGAAAAAACGGAAAAAAATCCGACAAAAAACGGAAAAAAATCCGAAAAAAACGCGGAAAAAAATCCGACATATAATAATACCAATCTTATAAGTGTTACAAATGATCAAAAAGAAAAAGAAAAAGAAAAAGATGTCTCTTTTTCTCTCTCATCTTCGCAAATTTCGAAATATTTGCTTGAAAAAATAAAAACAATCAACCCATCATTCAAGCAACCAAACCTAAAAATTTGGGTTAAAGATATTGACCTAGCCATCAGGGTTGACGGCCGTACAGCCGGCGAGCTTGAGCAATGTATCGAGTGGATCTACTCTCCAGCTGGAGCATTTTGGCAACAAATCGTTTTAAGCGGTGCAAAACTGCGCAAAAATTTTGACACTATGTTTATACAAGCAAAATCGAGCGGTGCACAAAAAGCAAAAGGTGTCAATGCAGTAAATAATTTATACTGTTCTGGTTACACCGCAACACAAGTTTTAACAGCGATGGGGGCCAGCAATGTTTAGTGTCGGCCAAAATAATATTGATCCAAAAAACGAGTTTGTAAAAGCTATCGTATCAGCTTTAAAAATTGAGCCAAACATCTTTGCACTTGGTGCAATTGAGGCTCAAGTGCAAAATTTTAAAAATCAAGAACTTTCTGCTCTTTTTCAATGCGCTATCCAAGTCGAGGCTTATGGCAACGGCTTAAAGGCCCTCACAATAGCGGTTCAAAAATTACAAAATGAAAAAAAAGAAGAGCTTTTTTCAAAAACGCGATTAATTGCAGAGCAAATGTACACCAAGTTTTATGCGCAAAGCTGTCAAATGTTTGAATACGTGCGCCTTAATCGTGGCTTAAATCCAAGCGATCATGACTTTTTTTGTGGACAAAAATTTGAAAATTTGAAAAATATAAAAGGCGAAAAAGTATTCACCGCGCAAGAGCTTTATGTTTTAAAATCTCTTGGTGCGGGTCAATTTTTGATGGATATTTCTTATTATTTGAGCAAAAAAGATGTAATTGATAAAATTGAAAATGTCATAAAAAATTCAATTACACAAAAATATTTGCTTTTAAGTCCTCAAAAAATAATCGAAAATGAAAAGATTGAAGAGTTCAATCAAAGCGTAATAGGGCTTTTAAAACCCCAAAAAATAGGGGCTTAAAATGAAAAAATATGTCCAACAACACAACTTGCCAACGATTTTTGACGTCTCTGTCGATTACTTCAAAAATCGAATCGGAGTCGATTTTTTTGAAGATATACACTTTTTTGTGCCGATAAAGTCGAGCAAAACAAAAAAAGTGGTTTTTTGGGACGTGCAAAAAGTCGAGGAATGGATCCGAGGCAATCGTGCAGTGGTGCAAAATGATGAGCTCAACAGTCTCTTAAACCGTAGGTAGGTTATACAATGTTGATATTATTAAGAGTCCGAAATATGTGTAGCTTTCCAACTGCTGTAAATCATTACACCTATTGTGAAAACAAACGCACTTATCAAGAGGGCTTCTTTCATTTTTTTATTTCCTTCATTGCTCGAATTTTTTTCATTGCTGATTTGTTAATCATTAAAACAGCAATTGATAATCCAAAGATCGCACCTATTGCTGAGTACACAAGTATATCTTTTTGTGTATCGTAGTTTAGTGCAGTCCACCCGATTAATGCAAAATCAGTGATTATTGATACATTGAGCCATCGGCCCAACCAATCAACTTCACCTTTTAATTCATCTAATTTACTCATGCGTAATTATAGCATATTGTAAATTTGCGTATAGATAAAGATGAAATAAAAATATATTCAATAAAAAAATTTAAACTAGGTAGGTATAATCATGTCGTTAATTGTAAGTGGCACTTCCTTTCTTAAAAAAGGAGAAAACGTGCAAGATCTAAAAGCTTCTATTTTGGCAAGAGGCAATCGTAAATTCTGGTACATTAAGTACCAGGTGTTATTTCAAAATGGTAATGTTAAAAATGGCGAAGAGAGTACAAAAATCTTAAAAACGGAAAAAGAGTTACAATTCATGCAACAGGTATTCCTACCCGCATGGATCGCGCGGAAGAAAGATAAGCTCAAAGTTCAACAGGTTAAAAATTTTGAATTTGGTTTTTATGCAAATATTTTTCTAAAAAATTATGAGCAATTTCATGATTATTCAAATGTGAACTATCGTACAAAACGCATTTTAGTCGAGTTTAATAAAATCGATATTCGCAAAATTACAAAACTTGAAATCAAGCAATTTATAAATAATTTGCGTAATTCTTCAACAGATAAGGAACTGTCTAAAAATACTAAGCTCAAGTATCTGCGTATATTTCGCGGTATTTTTGAGCTGGCGGCAGACGATAATTTGATAGGTACAAATATTGCCGATGAAATTAAAATTGATGGTAAAAATCAACGAGATATAAATACTGTCAGGCCTTTTACAAAAGATGAAGTCGGTATTTTGTTTCAAAACAGCCAAGACACTGAAAAATATGGTAATTTATTGCACGTATACCTTGGGGTAGCATTCAATCAAGGGATGAGCCCGAGCGAGATTTTAGGTCTTCAATCTGGCGATGTTGACTTAGTAAATCAAACTATCAGTATCAAGCGCAACATCACAAAAGGCAAAATAAAAGAGACCAAGACGGTCTACCGGGATAGAGTGATACCAATTTTTAATTCTACATTGCCTTATATTGAGGATTTGTTGGACCAAGCGAAGAAAAAAAAGTCTATTTGGTTATTTAGTTCAATAGATGGAGTTCATTTGAATGATATCGAAGACATTCGTGGAGAAAGTGAAATTATCAAAGATAGCAAAAAAATTAAAAACAACACTAAGTGGTATAGGTTGCTACGTGATTGTAAGCTTGAACGCCGCGATCTAAAAAACTGTCGCCATACATTTGCAGTCGCAGCTCTTGAGTCAAAAAAGTTCACGATGCAAGAAATTGCAAATATGTTAGGACATGGTTCATTGCAGATGTTGATCAAACATTATGCGAGATATATAAGCAATAAAGCTTTGAGTGCAGATAAAAATATAAACTTGTTTGGTGACACTTTCGGTGACACTTCAAAAAACATGACTGTTTAGGTTTAAGCTAAAAGTTGATTTTGTTGCGTAAAATAGGGAGTTTGTTGGTGGTGTCAAGAGCGGGACTTGAACCCGCGACCCCCGGCTTATGAGACCAGTGCTCTAACCAGCTGAGCTACCTTGACATCTTTTTAGAGGCAGAATTATATATTAGTAAACCTTTATAATTCTTAAAATGAGTTTTTTTCTTCATTAAATTTCTTTTCAAGTACGTTTTTATTTGAATAATTTATAAACTATAGTCATAAACAATAAATATCTCTTAGTCTATTTGACTCAATTCGTTGACATTGTTACTTAAATCTTGTAAAATCTCTTAAAATTATTTAGGAGAAAATATATGAATTTTCAACCACTAGGAAACCGTATTTTAGTTGAGCGTATGGAAGAGGCTAGCACTACATCTACTGGTATAATAATCCCAGATAATGCGAAAGAAAAGCCGTCTCAAGGCAAAGTAGTTGCAGTTAGTGAAGAAGTGAAAAGTATCACAAATGGAGATACTGTCGTATTTGGAAAATATAGTGGAAATGAGTTGTCTTTTGGTGGCACTAAGTATATCGTGATTGACGTTGATGACGTTTTTGGAATCGTGAAATAAAAGATTGACCTATTGATCTTCCTGCTGAAGGAAACCTAGTGTTAACGCAAGTTAAGGGATTTTATTCCTTGACCGTAATAAATAAATGAAGGATTCTCTTCATTTTACAAAATAAAATTAAGGAATAAATTTATGGCAAAAGAGATAATTTTTTCGGATGAAGCAAGAAATAAGTTGGCTGTTGGAGTACAAAAACTTTGTGACGCAGTAAAAGTGACAATGGGACCTCGTGGTCGTAATGTATTGATTCAAAAAAGTTACGGTTCTCCAGTGATCACAAAAGATGGTGTTTCTGTCGCTCGTGAGATAGAACTCAAAGACAGACTTGAGAATATGGGTGCACAACTTGTAAAAGAGGTTGCATCAAGAACTGCTGATGAGGCTGGGGACGGTACGACTACAGCTACAGTTTTAGCAAACGCTATTTTTTCTGAAGGTCTTAGAAACATCACAGCAGGTGCAAATCCAATCGAAGTCAAACGCGGTATGGACAAAGCTTGTGAGGCAATTTTGGCGAATCTAAAAGCTGCATCAAGATCTGTAAAAGATAAAAAAGAGATAGCACAAGTTGCAACAATCTCTGCAAATTCTGACACTCAAATCGGAGATATGATTGCTGAAGCTATGGAAAAAGTAGGTCAAGACGGTGTTATCACTGTTGAAGAAGCTAAGGGTATATCGGATGAGCTTATCGTCGTTGAGGGTATGCAGTTTGATCGTGGATATTTAAGTCCGTATTTCATTACAAATACTGAAAAGATGACAGCTGAAATTGAAAATCCATATATCTTGTTAAGTGATCAAAAGGTTGGATCATTAAAAGATCTATTACCTGTTTTAGAGCAAGTACAAAAAACTTCTCGCCCGCTTCTTATCATTGCTGAAGATGTAGAAGGTGAAGCACTTTCAACTTTGGTTGTAAATAAACTGCGTGGTGTCTTGAACATTACAGCGGTTAAAGCTCCTGGTTTTGGTGACAGACGTAAAGCGATGCTTCAGGATATCGCAGTTCTTACAAATGGTACTGTTATTTCTGAAGAAACAGGTCATACGCTTCAAGGTGCAACTATCCAGCACCTTGGTCAAGCTGCACGTGTTGTTATAGATAAAGACAACTCAGTTATCGTCAATGGTGCCGGAAGTAGTGACGCAGTACAAGCTCGTATTTCAGAGATCAAAACTCAGATAGAGACAACATCAAGCGAATATGACAAAGAAAAACTTCAAGAGCGTCTTGCAAAACTAAGCGGTGGTGTAGCTGTTATCAAAGTCGGTGCAGCAACTGAAACTGAGATGAAAGAGAAAAAAGATCGTGTTGATGACGCACTTTCTGCTACTAAAGCGGCTGTGGAAGAGGGGATTGTTATCGGTGGTGGAGCGGCTCTTGTTCGCGCTGCTATGAAAGTAAATCTTGACCTTACCGGTGATCAAAAAATCGGATGTGAGATCATTCTTCGCGCTGTAAAAGCTCCTGTGAAACAGATAGCGATCAATGCAGGATATGACGCAGGTGTTGTTGTCAATGCCATAGAAAATGCTAGTAATGAAAACATTGGTTTCAATGCGGCAACGGGCGAATACGTAGATATGTTCGAAGCAGGAATCATTGATCCACTTAAAGTTGAACGTGTTGCTCTTATAAATGCGACATCTGTTTCAAGCTTACTTCTAACAACAGAAGCAGCAATTTATGAGATCCCAGAAGATAAACCATCTCAAGATATGGGTGGAATGGGCGGTATGCCAGGGATGATGTAATCATCTTAGTCATCCTCCGAAACTCCTTATCTTCAGGAGTTTCAAACCTCCTTTAAAATTTTTCCAAACCATACTTTTTCACTTTATGTTCTATTTTTAAAAAGCTATTTCCAGGAGATACGATGTCAGAATGGACATATTTGATATTTGCAGGCATTTTAGAGATTGGCTTTGCATCAACCATGAAGTTAACAGAAAACTTTACGAAGTTAATACCGACAATCGCCTTTTTAATATTTGCGGTAAGTAGTTTTTACATGCTGACAAAAGCGATTGAGCATATTCCAGTTGGGACAGCTTATGCAGTTTGGACGGGTATTGGCGCAACGGGAGCCGCTATTGTTGGGATAATAATATATGACGAACCTGCTAGTGCTATGAGAATATTTTTTCTTTGTACTCTCATAGGCTCTATTGTGGGATTAAAATTAGTTAGTCATTAACAGTAGTAATCTCTTTCTTCTCTTTTGTTAAGAAAATAAGAAGAGCAAGAGAGATGATGATAAATGAGATCCCACCCATAAGATACAGTGCATTGATCATCTTGTCATAGTTTTCTATTGCTATTTTAAATACGACCATCAGTGTCTCAATAGAAAGCGCTATCAAAATAGTGATAAGAAATTTTGTGAGTATCTTTATCTCGATACGTGAATCTTTTGAATAACTTTTAAAGAATACTTCCTGTTCAAGCACTGTTTTTGCTAAGTCAAAGATAGCAAGACCAAGAGTCGTTGCGATAACAGGTTTAAATATAGCATCAATGTTCAAACTATTTTGAGTAATGGTACTTATAAAATCATATCCACCATAAATGATTGCTGCCATAGAAAGTAACATCATAAAAAAACCAGCTATAAAATAGAAGGATTTGATTATCTTGCTAAAGTAAACATGTTTTTCGATAAGCCCGACACGTTCAAGCAACTTCTCTAAAGCAAAATCCATAAAGATAATCTCATTTCCCTCTTTTTTTGAAACAGTGATGCAAAGAGTTCCTGTTGTTGAACTTTGGTAAGGGTTTGTAAATGCAAAGTTGTTTTCTTTGATTTGAAGTTTATTGATGAGGTAACTTCTGCTTTTTTGTCTCTCAGAGTCGTCGTTATATTGACTGTAGATATTTGCAGATGTTTGAACCTTTGTTGTTGCATCGACAATATATATGATTTCAAGTGAGGGAAAAGTGACAAAAAGTTTTTTATAAAAGTTATGTGCTTCATTGTTGATCTTACCGAGACCTTCAATACTATTTTCTATAATAGTCTCAATTTTCTCTCTGTTTTTGTTATATATTTCGATATATTCTTTCATCTTTTTTCCTTGCTATAACTACTTATAGCGAAAGTATATCGATGAAAGAGTATATATGAAACAGAGAATTGCTTATAAATTAAGCATTCGTGTCCAAGACAGAATATCCAAGATCAGTCATCTTTTGGTTGATGAGGTCTGTCGCTTTTGTAATTGTTTGTTGGCTGATATCGGGAAGTTTGTCACCCCAAGCTTTTTGTGCATCATTAAAACCCTGCATGATTCCAGATCGTCCAGCACGAAGCATCCCCTCATTATCTCCAGCACCGTTGATGACAAAATCAGCTATTCTTTGTGCAGTCTTCGTAACGCCAAAAAAACCATCATCAGCTACAAGTTTCTTCGCTTCACTTTGTGAGAGATCTGCGATATTTTTGCCGTTATAGCCTATATCTTTTAGAAAACTTTGAAAATCTTTTTGATTTAGATCCATTTGTCCCTTAGCACTGCCAGAAACTTTTGCCTGAGCATCCATTGAAAGGCTACTAAATCCCATAGAATTTTTTTGAAGCTGTGATCTGAGATCACTATAACTGCTTTTTACCTCTTCTTTCTTTTGAATTTTTACCTCTTCATATTTTGTATAAAGATCTGTTTTATTTATATTTGTATTGACTTGCATGATAATCCTTTTTCAGTTACTTTTATGCAAATAACATCGGTCATAGAAACTTTTAGTAAAATTTATATTTTTTTATTTATCTCTTTTGAAGTACAAAGGAATACAATCCCAGAATTATAAAAAGGTATGCACGATGGAATATATATATCAATATTTTTAGACTCCCTGATGAGTCTTAGCAATGCAATGGCACCCTATATTTTATTTGGACTTTTATTTGCCGGAGTCTTACATGAGGTGGTTCCTGAGAGTTTAGTTACAAAACACTTAGGCAAGGAGAGTATCTCTTCTGTACTCAAAGCAACACTTTTTGGAGTTCCTTTGCCGGTGTGCTCATGTGGTGTCATTCCACTTGCAACAAGCATCAAAAAAAGCGGTGCAAGTCGCGGAGCCACTCTTTCATTTTTGATCTCAACACCGATAACAGGAGTTGATTCCATACTTGCAACTTACGGAATGTTTGGATGGATATTTACTTTTTATAGAGTTTTTACTTCTATGGTCATAGCTGTGATAGCGGGTATCCTTACAAATATTTTTGATAAAGAAGAAGAAATTGTTAAGCCTAAATTTTCTCTCTCATCAGACAACTCCGCGACGGCAAGTTGCTGTTCAACATCTTCTTGTTGTAGTTCATCAAGTGAAAAAACAAAATTTTCTATGAAGAGGGCAATAAAATATGCTTTTGTGACTCTTCTTGGAGATATAGCAAAACCTCTGTTTTGGGGTTTGGTCATTGGAGCGTTAATAAGCTCTTTTATCCCTCAAAATTTGAGTGATATTTTGATTGAATACTCTTGGCTTTCATATATCATTGCTATTGCTATTGCAGTACCTATGTATGTTTGTGCTACGGCGTCACTGCCGATTGCTGCGGCGCTGATGCTCTCAGGTGTAAGTGCGGGAGCGGCATTTGTGTTTTTAAGTGCGGGTCCAGCTACAAATACTGTGACGATTGGCGTGGTAAAAAAGATGTTAGGAAAACGCTCAATGATCATTTATCTCAGTAGCATAGTTTTTGGAAGCGTGATCTTTGGACTCAGTCTTGATTATCTTTTTAGCAGTTTGAATATTAATCCCAAATCACTCTTACATGCAGAAGAAAACGGTGGAATTATCTCGATTGCCAGCAGCATGATTTTATGGATAGGTATATTCTATTTTATGAGTGTATCCTCTTTTAAAAGAGCAAAAGCTTGATGTGCAATCTCCAACTCTTCATCAGTTGGGATAACATAGAGAGCGATTTTACTTTTCTCCTGTGAGATAAGAGTAGCGCTAGTTTTTACGTTGTTATTTTTTTCATCATCCATATAAATATCAAACGCTTCATCGAATCCATCAAGTATCATTTTCCTTACATGATAGCTATGCTCTCCAATTCCTCCGCTAAAGACGATGGCATCAACACGTCCAAGAATCGCGATATAAGAGCCAATATATTTTTTTACTCTTTGTGTCATGATCGCTAGTGCCAGTTTTGCATCTTCATCATCTCTACTTAGAATCTCTCTCACATCACTACTACCGCAGATTCCAAGGAGTCCGCTTTTTTGATTGACAAGTTCATCGAGCTCTTTATAGTTAAGCCCGAATTTGTGAAGATACAAAAGTATCGCCGGATCAAAGTCACCGCTTCTTGTTCCCATTACAAGACCTTCAAGCGGAGTAAAACCCATAGATGTGTCATAAGATTTTCCATTTTTTATAGCCGTAGCACTCGCCCCATTTCCAAGATGGAGAGTGATGATATTGAGCTCATTTATATCTTTTTTCATCAGCCTTGCGCACTCTTTTAAAAGATAGTTGTGTGAAGTTCCGTGAAAACCGTAACGACGAACATTATATTTGGTATAAAGTTCCTGCGGCAAGGCGTACATGTAAGATGAAGGCGGCATATCTTCATGAAAGGCTGTATCAAAAACGGCTATTTGTAGGGTGTTTGGAGCGAGAGCTTTTGCCGTCAATATGCCATCCAAATTTGCAGGATTATGTAAAGGAGCGAGAGGGGAAAGCTCATCTATCGCTTTTATGACTGCGTCATCGATAATGGTGGCTTGTGTAAAAGTATGACCGCCGTGAACAACGCGATGAGCGATAAAATCAATCCTCTCCATAGAGTTAATAATCTTTTCAAGCTCTTTATGCCGGTTGCCTTTGAGCTCTTCTATAGTTCCTTTATTTAGAACTTTTTGAGAACCCATATCAAATATTTTAAATTTTATGGAAGAACTGCCAGAGTTTAGAACAAGTGCTCTCATTGTATCTGTCCTGCTTGTATTGCCGTAATGGCTACAGTGTTTACAATGTCGGCAACACTGCATCCACGGCTGAGATCGTTCACAGGTTTGTTTAGTCCTTGAAGTATCGGCCCAATGGCGATGGCTCCAGTTGAGCGTTGAACAGCTTTATAGGTATTGTTTCCGGTGTTGAGATCGGGAAAGATAAATATATTTGCCTCGCCCGCCACTTTTGAATTGGGAAGTTTTGCTTTTGCAACTCCTTTATCGATGGCCGCATCATACTGGATGGGTCCATCGATGAGTAAAGAGGGATATTGTTTTTTTATAATTTCAGTCGCTTTTTTTACTTTGTCCACATCATCGCCACTTCCAGAATCACCAGTCGAATAGGAAAGCATCGCTATTTTTGGCTCAATGGCAAACTGTGATGCTGTTTTTGCTGTCGAGATCGCTATTTGTGCAAGTTCTTCGGCGGTCGGGTCTTGATTGACGGCACAATCGGCGTAGACTAATACTTGCGTATCTAAACACATAAAAAAGAGGCTTGAAACGATGGAAACATCTGGATGTGTCTTGATGATCTGAAGGGCTGGACGAATTGTGTCCGCTGTGGTGTGCGAAGCTCCGCTGACCATAGCATCTGCTTCTCCGGTGTGAACCATCATCGTCGCGAAATAGGTTTTATGATTCAAAGCATCTTTAGCGGCTTGCAAAGAGAGACCTTTTGCTTTTCTGGATTCATAAAAAATCTCAGAATATTGTTGAAGTTTTTCACTCTCAAGAGGATTGATGATTGTAGCTTGAGAGATATCAAGTCCTAGTTGCAAAGATCTTTGTTTTATGGTTTCACTATCGCCTAAAAGGATGATCTTGGCAAGGTGGCGTCTTAGGATAATCTCCGTTGCACGAAGGATTCTGTCATCTTCACTCTCCGGTAGTACGATAGTTTTTTTGGCATTTTTTGCCATATAGGAGATTTTGTATTCAAACATCATCGGTGTCATAATTTGTGAAGTCGTGATTCTGATCCTTGCCTCGATGGCATTAATGTCTACGTTTTCATTAAAAAGTCCCAGAGAAAGGGCAATCTTTCTTTCATCATAGGATTTGAGTTTTGCTTTTGTTGCGGTAATGTTGAGTGCTGTTGTATAGGTGTCAGTGGCAACGCGGATGATGGGAAAACTGCATTCATTGACACCATTGATAAGCGCTAAGATATTTGGGTGTATTTCCATATCAAATGGGATGATAACTCCAGAGATACTTGCAAAATTTTGAGATTGCAAAGCACATAAAAGTCCGACGATAATCTCAGATCTATCTGCTGGGACAATAACAAGATCTCCATCTTCTATATGATCTAAAAAATTATCCAAAGTAAGGGCTGCGACTTTGATCTGTTTGACCAGTTTCGCTCTATCTTCATTTTTTAGAAGAACTTTTTTTGCTTCCAAATTATCTATGATATCTCCGATGGTTGGAGTGTCGAGCTCAGGAATCTCTCGCAGAAGATAGAGATTTTCTTTTGGAAGTTTCGCTTGTAACTCTTCATAGCAAAGAGGATTAATACGGTTGATAAAAGTTGCGAAATGAAAGCATTTTTGCGAGAGAATATTTTGTTTATCAATCTCATAAGTTTCTATGAGTTCACTTACGCCCAGAGAGCACTCCGCATGTAAGCCTTTTGCATTGATCACATTGACAAAAGGGGTTGCAAAATTCTGAGCTATTTTTATATTGATATCAAAGTCAAAAGAGGGGATAAGAGAACTTTTTTGTATCCCTTGGCAGACTATAAAATCATATTTTTCTTCAAGTCGTTTGTATTTTAGGATGAGTTCTTCGATGAGTTCATCAGTTTGATTTTTAGCAATCATCATTTGAACATAAGAGAGCTCAAAGCCATAGCTCTCTTCGTAGCTCACATCAAGCGCATATCGTGATCGAATAAACTCGATATCTAAGTCTTTTACATTTGAAATGATGGGTTTAAAAAAAGCAACTTTATGGATTTTACGACTGATGATATCCATAAGTCCCATGGTGACAAGTAAGCTACCTGCATTTTGACTACTTGAGGCAATGTAGATACTCTTCATGAGGTGCTCCTAGAGGTTAAATAATTTTTTATACTCGCCTATATTGTCGATAATCTGTTTTGCAGGTATTGCCTTGGAATAATAAAAGCCTTGTAAAATATCGACCTTGTTGTTTCTAAGATAGTCTACATGTTCGTTTGTTTCAACACCCTCTGCAATGACATCCATATTGAGTGCATGTGCTAAGGATGTGATAGCCACAACGATATGTTCGTTGCTTTTTTTGTCAAAGACAGGAATTATAAATGATTTATCGATTTTTATGGTGTTTATTGGAAGCTGTGCGAGATATTCAAAAGATGAGTATCCTGTCCCAAAATCATCAAGCGCCACTTGAACTCCAGCTTTTCGTAAGATATCCAACTCTTTTATAGCAAGAGTAATGTTATCCATAACCACTGATTCTGTCATTTCCACTTTTAAAAGACGAGGATTTGCCCCATAATCCGCAGCACATTTTAAAAACTCTCTGGCAAACTGTTTTTCTTTAAATTGTCTAGCAGAGATATTTACAGAAACAAAAATATCATGTGAGCTCAAAGCGTTTATTTCGCTTGAAAATTGACAAGCACTTTTCATAACAAAAGCACTGATTTTTAAGATATCACCTGTCGCTTCAGCAACTGGGATAAACTTATCAGGAGAGATAAATCCATGTTCGGGATGGATCAGTCTAAGAAGCGCTTCAAATCCATAAAGGGTAGATGTTGATGAATCAATAAGCGGTTGAAAGTAAAGTTCAAAATAGTTGTGTAAGAGCGCATCTTTGATGAGCGTCTCCATATCAAGAAACTCTTGAATATTAGTGTTCATCGATTTGTCAAAAAAGCTAAATCTGTTTTTTCCGGCTAATTTTGCTTCATACATCGCAGTATCTGCGGATTTTATAAGTCCAGTAGCACTAGCAGCATCTTCAGGGTAGAGCGAGATACCAATGGAAGATGAGATAAAAAACTCATGGTCATTGACAATAAAAGGTTCATTCAGTACATCTATGATCTTTTGTGCTTTAATTGCAATATCCTTTTTGTTTTGTATTTTACTGATGATAACAAACTCATCACCGCCAAATCTTGTACAGATTCCATTTTTACCAACACTATGTCTAAGTTTGTCGGCTACTTCAACGAGAATCTCATCGCCAACATCATGTCCCATAGAATCATTGATATATTTAAAATTATCAAGATCTAAAAAGAGCACAGCAAAATGTTGCTCAATAGTGCTTGATTTTTGCAGTAGGGCATTAATCTCATTTTTTAAAAGAGATCTGTTTGGCAGTTTTGTGAGTACATCATGAAACGCCATAAATTCCATCTCTTCTTGAACCTCTTTGTCATGCGTGATATCTCGGGTAACACCTATGAAAAAGTTGAGAGATTTGTGATGATTGATCGTACTTGAAAGCCAACGTACAGAGCCATCTTTTTTAATCATTCTAAATTCGATGATGGCAGAATGGCTTGGTTGAATGGTATGAAAAAACTTTTGAACTTTTGGCTGATCCTCGGGATGAATCATATCCATCCAAAGGGAAGAGCCATTTAAAAAACTATTCTTATTTTCGCCAAAAATTCTCTCAATAGCATTTGAAACATATTTGATGGCCATAGTTTGATCATCAATATACCAGATGATCTCGTCTATAATATTTACTATCTCATCGAGTTGAAGTTGTTTTGCTATAATTTGTTTTTTGTGATCATCTAGAAGTGTTGAGAGTTCTTTTGACTTTGCTTCAAGCTCTTTTTTTGAGCTGTGAAGTTCATAATTGAGTTTATCAATATTGCTTACATTGCGAATATTTACAAAAATACATTCTTGATCGTCAATTTTGAGAAATCGTACATTCTTAGTTGTGTAGATGTGTTGCCCATTTTTAGCTACAAATATAGTTGTTTGATCTGAAGAAGCGTTACTCCCTTTAATACTTGTAATACATTTTTCGAAAATACTATTATCTAAAAGGTAATGAGTGATATTTTTATTATTAAGCTCATCTTCATTGTAGCCGAGCAGAGTAGAAAAAGGGTTGTTTGCAAAGCGTATATTACCTAAAGAATCAACGATGATAATCGGATCTGGCAGGTAGTTTAAAACTTCTTTAATATTGAGTTTTGAAAAAATTTCCATATATTTTATCACTTTATTGTTACAATTTTATTACATTTTCTAGGCTAATCATACTATAATATTATTTCTTTAATGCTTATGAAAAAATAAAACAAAATGGATTGAAATGAAATGTTTTTGTGGTTTAAATAAAAGTTTTGAGGAGTGTTGTGGAGCTGTTATATCAGGTGAAAAAATTGCTTTGAACCCTGAAGAGTTGATGCGCTCTCGTTATAGCGCATATGTGATAGCAGATGGAAGTTACCTTGTAAAAAGTGCGACAAAAGAGCATAGATACGAGGATGATATTTTACTCATTGAAGAGTTTTGTAAAAATGTGAAATGGCTGAAGTTGGAACTCCTACATGCAAGTCAAAATGAGTTTGATGGTATCGTTGAATTTAAAGCCTATTATCTTGAAAACAGTGAAATCGTTTTGCTTCATGAAAGAAGTGATTTTATAAAAAGCGATGGAATCTGGGAATATGACAAAGGGAGCTTTATCAACTCAAAAATTGAGCGAAACGACCTTTGTCCATGCGGTTCTGGTCTAAAATATAAAAAGTGCAAAAAGCACTTAATAGCGTACTGAAAAAAAATAGTAATTAATAACTAAAGACACCAACAAAAAGGAAATTTCATTTGCTCAAGTGTTGAAGTGCGACTATAATTTCATCCATTTTATTGCTTACTTCACTTACTTCATTTGATATAGTATTTACATCTTCTGCATTTTGGTTTAAACTCTCAGATACATGGGAAATAGACTGAATGAGAACATTTGTAGTACTTGTTGTTTCTGTTAAACTTTTTTGTGTACGTTCTGCAAGCTTTCTGACTTCATCTGCAACCACGGCGAATCCACGCCCATGTTCTCCCGCACGTGCTGCTTCTATGGCAGCATTGAGTGCTAAGAGATTGGTTTGGTTTGCAATATCTCCGATTGTTTGAAGTATAGCCTTTGTTTCTTTTGCGTGCAATGTAAGTTGATCTAGATTATCTACCAGATTATTTTCTCTTTGAGATACATTATATACTTTGCCAACTATATCATTGATCATATTTTTATAATCTACGACAGTAGTGTTTGTGATCTCTTCAATTGTTTTATTAAGACGCGTGGATGAATCCATAATAGTTTTATTTGAATCATCATTCTGGGATTTCATATTTTGAAGAGATTCTCCTAAAAGATTGATATTTTCTAGGAGTTCACCCATATTTGCTTGTACACTTACACTGTTTCTTACATCAAATTTTCCATTTGCAAGATGTTTAAGTGTTGTAATTGCATTATCGAGATTGTTTTCTGATGATGCAAGCATATTGTTCATACTATCTCTTAAAAGATGCATATTTTCTGTAGGTGAGTCACTCTTGATTCTTACAGAATAATTTCCTCTTGTTATCTGCTCTGCAATTTGCACCATCTCCTTGGCAACATTTGAATCTGCAATAAAACTTTTCTCTATAAGTGTAATATTTTCATTGATCATCTTCGCCATTTGACCAAACTCATCTTCTAGATGAAGTTCAATCGATTCTACTTTGTGTGTCTGACGATTGAGAAATTTGAAAAATGAATCAAGTGCACTTTGAATAGTGACAAGTGAGTTTATAATTAGCGTAACAATAATAAATGTTACGACAACCGAGATAACAAGAGACAAAATAGAGATCATAATGATAGAGTTTCTGCCAAAGATGTATTGCGCGGCACTATCTTCTGTTGCGGCTTTTAGGTTTTTTTCATTATTACTAATGATAATGTCAAGTGCTTTATTACATTTTTCTATGATTGGCTTTGCTTCGGTTTCACTCAAATCCAAAGCACCATGATCATCACCAAATTTTGTTGCAGTATAGATTTGTTTAAATACCGGTGCATATTCGTTATTGACATATTTTTCACAAGCCAAGATATATTGTGTATTTTTTGATTGAGAAATACTTTTTAGTTGCTTTATATTGTTATTAAAATCGGTTCTATTTTTTTCAAAAGCTGTCGCATACTCATCTTTACCACTAAAGGTCTTTACCAAAATAGTATTGTTTTCATTATTCTGCATTTTCAATATTGACATACGTAGCTTTTCTGCCAGTCTCGTTTGCTGGTCTTGGATCATAACAGTGTCCATACTGGCTTTCATATTGCTGCTTGCATAAAGTCCAATAGCAATGATGAGAATCATTCCAGTTATTGCGATACCAACTAATAAGATCAGTTTTGTTTTGACATTTAGATTTTTTAGCATTTAGAAATACTCCAATACAAATTTGAGCGCATTCTAATATTGGATTGTTACGCTTTGATTGCAGTATTTTTTTGTAAAATCCGGTCTATAATTTAGCGTTTAATGGCCTATTAATGATCTCTTAGATATAATCGCGATAATTTAATTGCCAAATTTTTGGTGATACCAATAAGAGAGAAGAAGATGCTAAAAACAATAAAACTCACGAAAAGATTCGGAAATAGAATCCTATTTGAAAATATCAATATTAAACTTGACCGTCATAAAAGATATGGTCTTATCGGTGCAAACGGTGCTGGAAAAACAACTTTTTTAAATATCCTCAGTGGTGAAAATAAAGAGTACGAAGGTGATATCATCATTGGTTCAGGTCTTAAAGTCGGGACTTTGGGACAAAACCAGTTTGCTTATGAAAACTACACCATTATGGACGCTGTTTTATTTGGAAACAAACGTTTATATGACGCAGTTAAAGAGAAAGAAAAGCTTTACGAGACAGGCGATTTTGAAGATGATGCTGTAAATAATCGTCTGGCAGAATTAGAGATGATCTCTGTTGAAGAAGATCCGACTTACGAGTATGAGATCAATATAGCAAAAGTTTTAGAAAACGTTGGGATTGGTTCTGAGCATCATTATGACCTTATGTCAAGTTTGAAAAGTTCTGATAAATTTAAAGTTTTACTTGCACAGGTTTTATTTCCAAAACCTGATATCTTATTCCTCGATGAGCCTACGAATAACCTCGATATGGAGTCAATTGCTTGGCTAGAAAATGAGTTGCAACGCCACGAGGGAACACTTGTCGTTATCTCTCATGATAGACACTTTTTGAACTCTGTTGTAACACACATTTTAGATGTTGATTATCAAAAAATTCGTGAGTTTACTGGAACGTATGATGACTGGTATCTTGCGGCAAATGTGATTGCGAGTCAAATGGAAGCTGACAATGCTAAAAAAGTGAAAGAAAAAGAGGATTTAGAAGCTTTCGTTCGCCGTTTTAGCGCAAATGCATCGAAAGCAAAACAAGCAACTTCAAGACAAAAACAACTTGATAAATTAACTATAGAAGATATCAAACCATCTTCTCGCCGTGATCCAAGTATCGTCTTTAAAGCAAAACGTCAGATGGGCGATGAAGCCTTGGTAGTAGAAAACATTTCTCTCTCATATGGAGATTTGGATGTTTTAAAAGATATGACCATCAGAATAGAGCCGGGTGAAAAGATAGCGCTTATCGGCGGAAATGGTGTCGGTAAAACTACTTTATGTAAAGTGATCATGGAAGAGATAAAACCGAGTTCAGGAACTGTACAATGGGGCGCAACTGTTGAGCAAAGTTACTTTCCTCAAGATACTGCAGATCAAATCTCTGGTGATGGAACATTGTATGAGTGGTTACGTGGATACGATCCAAAACGTGATATCTCAGAGATAAGAAATTGTTTGGGACGTATGCTTTTTTCTGGAGAACAACAAGAAAAATCTGTTGAAAAAATCTCAGGTGGTGAAAAACATAGAATGATGCTTTCAAAGTTGATGCTTGAACAAGGAAACTTTTTAGTTCTCGATGAGCCAAGTAACCACCTTGACCTTGAAGCTATCGTTGCACTCGGTGAAGGACTTTTCAACTTTGAAGGAAATGTTATCTGTGTGTCACATGACCGTGAACTACTTGATGCATTTGCAAATCGTATTATCGAGATTATGCCTGATGGAAGATATATAGATTTTAAAGGCACTTATGAAGAGTATGCTGAAGCGAAGCACGCCGGTACACTAGATTACGTATAAAACTTTTTAAAAAAAGGATCTGTTTTGGAGAAAGATTATAAAAATTTCTTAGGTTTAGGAATCGCTGGAAACTTTGCACTTCATTTGAAGCAAGCTGGCGAGCTTGAAGATTTTAAAGATATTATCACAGCAGATGAAGCCGCTCCAAAAGGGATCTTTCCCTTTTATATTCCAAATAATTCTACATTTTTGGGAACGTATCCGCTTTCAAATGATACCATTGCTCTCCCTGATGCAGTTGTAAACGTCCAGGCAGAACCCGAAGTAGGGCTTATATGTAAGATAGTTTATGAAGATGGAAAGATAGCTTCTATAATACCTACACATTTTGCTGCTTACAATGACACTTCGCTTAGAAAAAATGCTCCAAAGATTAGTCTCAAAAAGAACTGGGGTGCTTCTTCTAAAGGGATCAGTTCTAAACTCATCGAGATAGAGAGTTTCAAAGAGGGTTCAAATATCGACAACTATCGTATCTGTAGCTTTTTACGCAGAGATGGGAACGTTTTTCGTTATGGCGAAGATGTAGCACTCACAGGATACAGTTATTTTCATGAAACACTTTTGGACTGGATAAAAAATCAGATCAATACGCAAAAAGATTTTGGACCGCTTCAGGATGTTTTAGCGCTTATCAAAGAGGCTTCATATCCGCCGGAGATGATTATCTCAATAGGTGCTACTCGCTATACTGAATATGGAGAGCATACATTTTTACAAAGTGGAGATGAGGTGATCGTGGCTTTATATGACAACAACCTTTACTGTAAAAATCCAATTATGTCTAAAGTAGTAGCAGGTGAATATGAGGCTGAAGGAATGAGTGTTTTAGCTCAAAAGGTTCTTTAACAGTGTCTCGAGGAACAAAGCTTGATCTCTTCATAGGTACTGAGATAGATGCTGGCTGGAGTGAAATAGTTGAGCGAAGAAGTGAAGTTGCAGAAGAAATAAAAGTACCATCGAAGCACTTTCTAGTTTTTAGAAAAGAGAAACGTCGAGGGAAAGTTGTGACGCTTGTCGGTGAATTTTTTCTAAATGAAGATGATGGGAATGAGACACTAAAAACTCTAAAGAAAAAGCTTGCCTGCGGTGGAACTTATAAAGATGGCTGGATGGAGTTTCAAGGTGAAGCGCAAGAGAAATTAAAAACTAATTTACAAGAGCTTGGATTTCGATTTAAGAATTAAATCCTTCAAGAGTTTTTTGTAGTTTTGCATAAAACAGTTCAAATTCTGGAAGTTCCAGTTTCGCTTCGCGCTGTTTTTCTCCCCACATTGGATTTGGAAAATAACTGTCATTTTGATATCTTGCCATTACATGTAAGTGTACACGCGGGAGGATATTTGCAAAAGAAGCCATATTGATTTTGTGTGGTTTGAAGTAGAAAAGCATCTCTAGCTCTACGATATCGTAGAGTTCGAAGAGTTTGAGTCGAAGCGGCTTTGGAAGCTCACTTAGCTCTTTGTATTCTATTTTTGTAAAGATCTTCAGCCAAGGAATCTCACTTTTTTCACTCTCGATAAAAAAGTCGTCATCCTCGTAGATTTTCATAGCTTACGCTCTTGGTCCACGATTTCTATCGCCGCTTGGACGGTTTCTGTCACCTGCAGGACGATCTCCACGTGGAGCTCTGTCTGGACGACTTCCACTTGGACGATCTCCGCCAGCACTGTTTCTGTCTCTATCAGAACGGCTTCTGTCACCGCTTCCGCTTGGACGGCTACTATTACTGTTGTTGCCTCTGTATCCGCCACGACGTTGTCCGCCGCCACGATTTCTATCGCCACCTCTGTCGTTTCCACGGTTATTGATACGAGCAAGAATTCCTTCAAGTCTATCAGCAGGAATACCGATGTTGTTTGGCCCTTGGATTGATTGTTTTTCTAATAACATAGAGATCATTTTGAAAAGCATTGTTTCTTCATCAATATCTTGTTTAAGTTTGTCTAAAATCATATGCGCTTCATCAAAAATATGTTGTTCTTCGATTGAAGCAACCAAAGTATCGATAGTTGATTTTTTCATATCATTTTTACTTGGAATATAAGCGTGAGCCATAGTTGTTCCAACTTTAGCTTTGATACGTTGCAATTCTTTAAACTCTAAAGGAGTTAGTAAAGTGATCGCTTTTCCCTCTTTACCAGCACGGCCAGTTCTCCCGATACGGTGAACATAACTCTCAGGATCAAAAGGAATATGGTAGTTAAATACGTGAGTGATATCATTTACATGTATACCACGCGCCGCAACGTCTGTTGCTACAAGAACTTGTACATTTCCAGCTTTTACAGCTTTGATAACAGTTTCACGTTGACGTTGTTCCATATCTCCATGAAGACCGTTTGCGATAAATCCTGCAGCTGAAAGAACATTTGCAAGACGATCAACTTCGCGTTTTGTACGACAAAATACGATCGCTTTATCCATGTCTTCAGATTCCATCAAACGGATGATTGCAGCATCACGCTCGCTCTCTTCGATAACATAATACTCTTGAGTAATATCTTTGTTTGTTGTTTCACCTTTAGTGATAGAAACAAACGCAGGGTTTTGTAAAATACGCTCTGCAAGAACTTTAATTGGTGCAGGCATAGTTGCTGAGAATAGTAATGTTTGACGACTTGTTGGAAGATATGTGAAGATTTCATTGATATCATCCAAAAATCCCATATCTAGCATCTCATCCGCTTCATCCAAAACAACGATTTTTGGAGCGAAGTTGGTAAGCATATTGCGTTTTAAAAGGTCAAGTAAACGACCTGGTGTAGCAACAACAACTTGTGCGCCACGTTTGATAAGGTCAAGTTGACGGTTGTATGAACTACCACCAAATATTGTTACAGTGTTTGCGCCTAGGTTACGTCCGTATTTGAAAAGTTCATCACTTACCTGAGTTGCAAGTTCGCGAGTCGGAGTGATAACAAGAATTTCAACGCCTGATTTCATATCCATCATATTTAATGCTGGTAAGCCAAATGCTGCAGTTTTACCTGTACCTGTGTGTGCTTGTCCAACAATATCACGACCTTGCATAACTAAAGGTATAGCTTCTGCTTGGATAGGGCTTGGTACTTTAAAGCCAGCGTGATCGATAGCTCTTAGTAAATCTTTTTTGAATCCGAATGATTCAAAAGTTATAGTTGGTGCTTCAGTTTCCTGAATTTGTGTTTCTTCTTGCATGTAAATCCCATTGCTTAAGGACACGACTCAACTCTACGCATAGAGTTTAGAGGTGCCCTAGTTAAATTTTACCGCCATTTTTTTGCGGAATGGAATTATATCTAAATAACCTTATAAGTAAGGCTTAATATATATATTAGTTTATAATTAAGAAATAAAGCATATAATATGTGTAAAAAATAATAGGAGTCAGCCATGAATAAAGGTTTAATAAGCGTTGTCACAGCGGTTTTATTGTCAAGTTCACTTTTCGGTACGTGTGAGTATGGGCAAAATGGAGATATTATAGTTGGCTTTCAAGCTTATAAGACACCACTCAAAATCGGAGTCGGCGGTGAATTTAATAATGTCGAGTATGTAAATAACACCAAATTTGCAAAAGATCTCTCAACTCTTTTAAAAGGTGCAACAGTCAATATCAATACAGGAAGTGTCGATAGCGCAAATCCGGCGCGTGATAAAAAACTAGTTGATTTTTTCTTTAACACAATGACTCAAAAAGAGATCTTGGCAAAAATCACTGATCTTAAGGTTGATAAAGTGGATGCAACAGGAAAAACTACAGGAGTAGTCTTTGTAGATATCAAGATGAATAATGTTTCCCATCCAGCAGAGATGAAATTTAATTATGAAAAGGGTGTCTTACAAGCTGATGGTGTGATTGACCTTGGTGACTATAAAGCGCTTGGTGCTCTTTCCTCTATTAACAAAGCATGTTATGATCTACATAAAGGCAAAACATGGTCAGATGTTACTATCAGTTTTAATATGAATATTCAAGCAGATTGCCAATAGTTATGAAAATTGCTACACAGTATAGCTATGAAAAAACTTGGCAGATCACAAGAGATGAAGATCTACTGAGAATGCTAAAAGAAGAAGTGGGAGAAGAAGCAGCCGAGGGCACACTCTCTTATGTGAAAGAAATCTGCAAGAGCGGTAAAACAATTACTGTAGGTTCTTGTAGATTTAAAAAGGGCGACTAGCCCTTTTTAGCATCTTTGACCATTGAGTCAAGATATCCAAACAGCTCCTGTGATGCTAATTCTGATTCTTTAAATAAATTTACAATTTCTGTATTCGTTGCATTACCTCTTTCGAGAAGCTCCATTGCTTTTTTGATATTTCCATGAATGGTTGCATGCGGCTTTTCTATAGTAGTAAATGCAGAACTATGTGAAAACAACTCTCTGCCCTCCGCGTTATACCATTTTCCAAGATTACATGTAAGGTGATCATTAAGATTTTTATCTACTTTTCCATCTAATACTGTTGAGTAAGAAGTAGATTTAAAGATCATGTGATCGAGTTTTGCCATATTTGCAAAGAGTTCATACCCTATTTTTTGACTATCATCTTTGATTTTATTTACATTTCGAATCATTTCGTGGAGCGTGATTTTAAATGCGTCGAGTTTGCTTTGAGACTCTGATGCAGAGAGATCGATTCTCTCACTATTTTCTGTCATGGCGATCGAGTTTTGTTTTAAGACGCTGATATTGGCTTCCACTTCACTTGTTGCTTTTTGCGTGCGTTCTGCAAGTTTTCTTACTTCATCAGCAACAACGGCAAATCCTCTTCCGTGTTCACCAGCACGCGCGGCTTCTATGGCAGCATTGAGTGCTAGAAGATTTGTTTGATCTGAGATATCTTTGATGAGCGTGATAACATTAAAAATCTCTGCAACATTTGTATTAAGCTGATCTGCAGAGTTTTTGGAATCACTGATCATCTCTGTAATATGGGCAATATTATCGATAATCTCATCAGTTGACTTTGTGACTTTGGTGATAATATCTCCCGTTTCATCATTGAGTTTATTGACTTGGTCTACATTTTGAATATTATCTTTCATACTTGTTTGAAGATTTGTTGCATTTGAGACTGAACCTGAGATCATCTCATGAGAAAGATTAAGATTTAGTTCATTTTTTTCTTGAGCCTTTGCTATCTGTTGAGATATTTCTTGTGCTCTGAGTGCTTCACGTTTGGCTTCATTCGAGATTCCCTCTACGATGTCCAAGAAGGCATTAAAGCTTTGACTTGCACTCCCTAGTTCATCATGTGAGACAATCGGAAGTCTCCTAGAAAGATCTGCATCTCCTATAGTAAGCTCTTTTGCCACTTTATCAAGATTGACGATAGGATTAATAACAGCTTTTTTGATGATAAAAAGTAAAAATAATACAATGAAAATATTTATCAAAGCGACGATAAATATTTGTCTTAGTAATGATCTCTCTGAATCTTGAATCGTTGCTTCAACTTCAGTTTTAAGTTTACCAACCATTGCATAGCCTACAACATTGTTTGAAAAATCTTTGATAGGCACAGAAGAGATAAAATAGTTTTTTGATTTTTGAAGTGATGTAACATCTTTAGGATCTACAGCAGAAAGCTCATCAAAAAAGGAACTATTTATAGCTTCTTTTTTCACTGCAAGAGTAAAATCATTTACTTTAGGAGCATCTTTAAGATCTGTTGCAGTAGATAAATATTTATTATCAAGAAGAACAATGATATCAACATTGTCACTTTTTTTTGCAGAACTGATAATAGAGTTTAAACCTTGAATAAATTCCACTGAGCCCAGATAAGCTCCTGATACCATGACAGGCGAGATACCTCTAAGAACTAGTCCTGCTTTTCCTACTTCTATAGTCACAAGAGGTTTGTTGGTTTCTTTTACTTGAACTATACTTTTTCTAAAGCCACTGAGATCATCACCATACTTTTGGGGACTCCAAGATCTTAGAAAACTTTTGATATGGGCATCATGAATATGGATCTTCACATTATTAAAATCAGTATTGTCTTTGAATGTTTTGGAAAGAGAACTAAGACCGTCCATTGCGATAGTTCTGTCGTTTTCTTTTAAAGCTCTTATCGCATAGTAGTTTTCGGCGATGTTAATAGCATTTGTTAAGCCAATATCTTTTTTACTATTAAAAAGATCAGTATAGAGCGAACGCAGTGAACTGTTTTCTTTCTTATATATATCATCTTTCATATTGTTGATAGAATAAAAATAGTTGATCGCAATAATCACAAATCCGATGAGGATAGATATAATTAGGGGTATCTGAATCTTTCTGCTGATACTGACATTTTTCATAGTAAGCCTTTAGTTGATTTATGGATGTGGAACTTTAAGTGTAGAGTTTAAACTCCATCCAATGAGGGCCATTAAAAAAACAACAGCGACTGCAGGGATCAGTGTGTAAGAGTTTGCAAGATAGACAAGCCAAAGCAAGATGGCACCAAGTGGAGTAGGTACGCCTGTAAAAAACTTAGAAACTTCACCAGCGTCTGCATTGATGTTAAACTGAATAAGACGTCGAAGTCCTGAAATAACATAGTAAATGCTAATAACAGAAGCGACTATGATGATCGCTCCCTCAGTTTTTGCATATACCGCTTGAAAGATCAAAAATACCGGAACAAGAACAAAAGATAAGAAGTCTGCAAAACTATCAAGTTGAATGCCAAACTCATTTGAAAGTTTATATTTTCTAGCGATCTTGCCATCGAAGATATCAAAAGCTCCTCCAACCCACGCTAGGATGATTGCAAGAAAAAAATTGTTTTGAGTAATAAAGTAAGTTGCCATCAAACCAGCTGTAATATTGACCATTGTAAAGAGGTTTGCAAGATTGAAGTGAGAAGTAGATTGCCACAAAAATTTCATCTCTGTCCTTTTTGCGCAATTATAGCATCAGTAGGTAAAAAATACCTACGAAATGCCTAAAAGAAGAACACTTTTATATGCTAAAAATGCCAAAGAATATGCGACTATTGTCGTGAGTAAAAAGAGATAAACTCCGTATTTAATGCCGCCAGCTTCTCTTGTAAAAACAGTGGTTGCAGCAAAACATGGCAGATAAGTCATAATGATGACGATAAATGCTACCGCTGAAGCAAAAGAGATATTTGCATGTAACCTTTGCATTAATCCGTCATTATGCTCATCCGCATCGGCTCCTACGGAATATAAAACACCAAGGGTAGAGACGACAACCTCTTTAGCAGCAAGTCCAGTTTGCAAAGCAACAGCCATTTTCCAGTCCATTCCGATAGGTTGAAATACAGGTTCTATAAACTTACCAATGCGACCTAAAAAACTTTGTTCAAGAAGATTTTCACTCATTGAGGTTTGCAATGCCTTTTTTTCTTCTGCATTAGTTACGAGATCTATCTTTGCATTTTGAGCTGCAATCATTTGAGCATTATGCGGATAATTACTTAAAAACCACACAAGCATTGATGCTGCGGCGATAAAAGTTCCTGCCTTTTTGATGTACATGTACGTCTTTGTCTTAACTGTATGCCAGATAAGTGAAAAAGATGGAAGACGATATTTTGGCATCTCCATAACAAAAGGTTCATCTCTGCCTTTAAATGCTGTCATCTTTAATACTTTTGCCGCTATAAGTCCGATAATTGCACCGCTAATATAGATGGCAAATAAAACATTTCCAGCACTATTGGCACCAAAGAAAGCTCCAGCAAAAAGAACATATACAGGAAGTCTTGCACCACAACTCATAAACCCGATAATAAAAAGAGTGAGAAGTCTGTCACGGTCATTTTTTAAGATTCTAGCACTCATATAAGCTGGAATAGAACATCCAAAACCCGTGACTAGAGGGATAAAAGATTGCCCATGTAAGCCAAAACGGTGGAAAAAACCATCAAGTAAGAAAGCAACACGACTCATATAACCCGTAGATTCTAAAAGAGCAATACCGATAAATAAAATGACAATATTTGGTACAAACATTACGACTGCGCCAACACCGGAAATAAGACCATCAACTATGAGTGATTTTACTTCATCATTAGGAATAGTAGCTCCAACAACGGTTCCAAACCATTTAAAAAATTCATCAATCCATACCATCGGGATAGAACCAAGTGTAAAGGTTAGTTGGAAAAGTCCCCACATCAAAAAGAGAAAAATCGGGATTCCAAGAACGGGATGAATAAGGATTTTATCTATTTTATCTGTTGTGCTTATCTCTTGAAGGACTAAATTATCCTGTGTCAGTACTTCTGCGACAATACCTTTATTAAATGCCATATACTCCTCTGCAAAGATATCTTGAATATCTTCTGTTCTATGGTGCAATGCAAAGTGTTTGTTTGCTTCATGTAAGATGGGCTGAAGCTCTATCCAAATAGGATCATCATGCATCTTTTTGTATGTTTTTTCTTTATTTTGTAAAAGATTGATTGCAATACGTCGAAAAGAGTTATGAGATTTAAAATGGTGATTTGTAAAACAAGTGATGATATTTTCAATCTCTTCTTCTATCGGCTCGCTGAAGATAAGTTTAGATTCATCAAGAGGGCTTTCAAAAGTTTGAATAATTGCGTCAAGCAATGTTTTGATTCCCTCTTTTGTAGCCGCAGAAACAGCAATAGTTTTTACACCTAAAAGCTCTGAAAAGAGTTTTGTATTTATATGAATTCCCTCTTTTTTTGCTTCATCGCTCATGTTGAGCGCGATGACGAGCTTTTTATTCATGTTTAGAAGTTCTGAGGTGAGCTGAAGATTTCTCTGCAAGTTAGTGGAATCTACAACATTGACGATGATGTCATACTCTTCTTCACATAAAAAGTTCGTAGTGACTTTCTCTTCGATGGAGTATTCACTCAGCATATAAGTCCCTGGAAGATCGACAATGTTGACTTTATAGCCTTCATAGTTGAAAAGCACTTCACTCTTTTCAACTGTAACACCCGTAAAATTGCCTACATGTAAGTGAGCATTTGAGATGGAGTTAATGAGCATACTTTTGCCCACATTGGGTTGTCCGACAAGAGCTATTTTTATTTTTTTCATATTGTTTTTACCTCGATTGCTTTGGCTTCGTCTTTGCGAAGCGCTATATTCATCTTGCCCACTTTGATCTCAACCGTACTTTTTGTCGGAGAATATCCAAGTAAGCTAATGGTTGCTCCTTTTAAAACACCAAAAGAGACAAGTCTTTGTCTTAATTCACCTTGTGTATTAAGTTTGACGACCTCTAAAATATCATTTTGTTTACACTCTAAAAGATTCATTTGCTTTTGCCTCCAAAATTGTATGCTATATTTATTTGTACCCTATCCCAATTGGTTTGTGTATTATTTGGGTCAATCTTATCGATATCTTTTGCATAAATTGCAGAAAGTTTCAAATCATTATTGATATTATATTCAAAACCTATGTTATGCTCAATGATATCCGCTTTTTCTCCTAAACTATTTGCACTACCGTGAAAATCTCCATAAGCGTAAATGAGTTTGATATTATCGTAGGTATAACTGATTCCACCAACAAAAGCTTCTGCATCGCGGTCTGTAGCGATTTCTTTTAAAATCATTGTATCCATATTTGTATATAAGGCTCCGCCGCCAAAACCGCTGAAACTCGTTTTATCTTTACCTACTAAAGCTTTGTTATAAGCAGTACTTATAGCAAATCCCTCAAATTCGACTGTACTTTTAACTCCATAAAGTTGTGCATTTATTGTACTTTGTTTTAACTCTTGTTCGTTGATATATTGCGCCCTTACATGTAAGAGTACATCATTGTTGACGTGTATGTGCGTACCTGCATCTGTGTAAAAGAGATTTGAAAAATCAGTTACATTATAAAACCATGCACTTGCATCAAAAAGGTTGTTTGAAAAAGAGGCAGAGCCTAGCCAAGCGCCTTGTTTACCGACTGGTGTAAAACCATTTTCCAATCCCGCATCATAACCTTGCCAGCTTACAAGTTTTCCAGCTTGAAACGTTAATGCATCATTTGTATAAGTTGCGATGTAGGCTTCAAACGTATTTTGTATGATACGGATTGAATCGCTATCTGCTAAAGGCGTGTCAATAACTTGACGTCCTGCGCGGAGATTGAAACCTTCATATCCATAATTGATATAAGCTTCAGCCGCCTGAGTATAACTTCCTTTGTCTGAAGAGAGCTCACTATTTTGTTTCCCTTTAGAACGATCTCCTGTGGCAAAATTTATATCTTGCGAGGTATAAAAAGCAACCGCCGTATTGAATCCTTCAAATGAAGCTGTTTCATATTTTAGTTTTCCGCCAAGCGCGGTTGCATAGTTGTTCGTGTCTGTCGCATTTTGAAAATTTTGCTGTATGTATGTAGAGTCTATTTGTCCTGACACCACCCCATCTTTGAAAATATCTATAAGCTGAGTTTGAGCAGAGAGATTAAGAGTATATGCGCATATCAAAAAAACTTTTGCTATTAATTTCACAATCAATCCTTCTTTTATTTTTGTAATGATAATTGTTATCAATAATGGAATATCACTTTATTATCCAAACATTAAGAGAAATGCGTTAAAGTATCATTATGAATAAAATACTTATGATAGAAGATGATTTGGAATTAGCAGAGATACTCACAGAGTATCTCGAACAGTTTGATTTTAAGATAGTGACGGAGGATGATCCTTTCAAAGCTGTGAGTATCTTAAAATTAGAACCTTTTGATTTGGTTATCCTTGACCTTACACTTCCGGGAATGGATGGTTTGGAAGTATGCGAAGCAATCCGTGAGCGTCAAGATATTCCTATTATTATTTCTTCAGCAAGAAGCGATGTGACAGATAAAGTTACAGCACTTGCGCTCGGAGCGGATGATTATCTGCCAAAACCATATGATCCGCGTGAGCTTGAAGCACGCATTCACTCTGTTCTTCGCAGATACGAAACAAAAGTATCTCAAAAAGATGAGATGAAGAGTGATTTTAAATGTGATACTTCTTCAATGCAGATACATTATAAAGGACGTTCGCTTGATCTGACAAATGCAGAGTATGGCATCTTGTCATATATGATCCAAAAACAGGGCAATGTTGTATCACGTGAAGATCTTATCCATAATGTCAATGCCATTAATGAAGATTCATCAAATAAAAGTATCGATGTAATGGTTGGGCGTATTAGAAATAAGCTTGGAGATAAATCACTCATAGAATCTGTTCGAGGCGTGGGATATAAACTCATAAAATGAGACGCCACGCAGTTTTACTCACCGTTTTATTTGCGCTTTTTGTAACGCTCGTGAGCGTGAGTTATGTTTTTTGGCAGTTTTATCAGCTAAACTATACAAGGTATGTCACCAATATCTTCGCAAAACACTCTGTAATCACCCAGCTTTTTCACGAATATCAGCAAAATCAAAGCTCAACGGCTATTTTTGATGCCAATCTTGCTATCTATAATCTTTCTGCGATTCCTGAGAAAAAAGCACAACAGATTTTAAAAATAGGGAAGATTCTGACACAAGAAAGTAGAAATGTTAGGCGTAATGATGATTTGGCAGAAAATACAAATATGATGTATCAAGGATCATCGCGTGTAAAAACAGTGATGCTTCAGTATCAAAATGCCATCTATTTTTATATACGTACAAATATGGGCTCTATCATGGTGATCGATTCGACGCTTAAACCCTATAAACCGTGGAGTTTAATTTCGAGTTATGTGAGTATTACCTCTATTATCATCATATCGTTTATGCTTATATTGCAAAGACTTCGCCCCTTAATACGCTTATTTCAAAGAATTGCACTTTTTGGTGCGGGAAATTTGAATGTCTCTTTTAAAGTGAAGGGAAAAGATGAAATAGCAGTTATCGCCAATGAGCTTGAGACTGCGAGACTGAAGATTAACTCTATGCTGAGCGCTCGGACTCTTTTCTTACGCAATATTATGCATGAGCTTAAAACTCCCATCGCAAAGGGAACTATCGCGACACAGATGCTTGAATCACAAAAACAGCGCGATAGATTTACCTCTATTTTTGGTCGACTAGAAACACTTGTGAATGATTTTGCCATGATAGAAGAGGTGACTTCGCTGACAAGTAGAAAAGAATTTTCCGAATACAGAATAGTAGATATCATAGATGGTGCGATAGATATGTCGATGGTGGAACCTGAGCATATAGAAGTTGATATTAAAAGCTCGGCTAAGCTCGTGGCAAATTATAGACTTTATACGACTGCTATTAAAAATATGATTGACAATGCGATGAAATATTCGCCAGATAAGCATATTAACATAGTGATCGTCGATGCGGAACTCTGTTTTGAAAGCAAAGGCGCGAGGCTGAAGTATCCACTTAACTTTTATATAGAACCATTTACAAAAGAGTCTTCATCACAAAACAGTTTTGGTTTGGGTTTATATCTTGTGGATTCAATATTAAAAGCTCATAAGCAAGTGTTAGCTTATGAGTATGACAACGGTATCAACCGTTTTATCTTTGCAAGAGATACTTACAAAGAATCTTAAGTTATTTTTTGTTTAGTTTCTCTTTGAGGATGATCTTGCCCATCTCTACGCCAGGTTGGTCATAAGTGTTGATATCAAGCATTTTTCCAACAAGCGCTGCTAGAAGCTCATAATAGTAGATAAGTTCACCGATAGAATGGGCATTGATTTGAGAGATTTCGATAACATCGAGAGGGATATGTTCAAGTGAGAGAAGAGATTCGACAATAGAATCAGCTTGCATATTGATAATCTCTGAAAATTTATATCCATTCAAAACATCCAAAGACTCTAAATGTTTCAATGAGTTATTTGGCACTTCCATTGCGTTTTCAAAATTATTTATCTTGATTACAGTCACACTTTTATCACGTTTTCCATCAACGATAAGTTGTAAAAAAGAGTGCTGATCTGTGGGCCCGATAAGTCCGACTGGAGTTAGGCCTACATGTAACTGTGAATGGATCTGTTTTTTCCCAAGGCTTTCTCCCCAAAGTTGCACATACCATGCGTTGAACTCCCGAAAAACTTCTGAGTAGCTAAATAAACAATTAATATTATAAGTATTTGCAGTTTGAGCATAATAAGTTGCTTTTTTCAAAAGTGAAGTATCATAACCCTCTTGATTGAAAAATGAGTTATAGATCTTTTTTGCGCCATCTAAAAGAGACCTGATATCGATGCCAATCATAGCTAAAGGTACAAGTCCCACGGCACTTAAAACTGAAAATCTTCCGCCGACATTATGAGGAATATGAAACACTTTGATATCACTGTCAATTGCGTGCTTTTCAAGAAGTGAGCCCTCATCGGTAATAATGGTACAGTTTTTAGAAGTGATTTCTATGATTGAAGCGATATATTTATAAACAGAGATCGTCTCAACCGTCGTTCCCGATTTACTGATAATAAGAAAATGAGCATTTTGAAGATCGATATGTTCCATTTCATCAGTGATAACAAGAGGGTCTGTTGTTTCTATAACATGGAGTTTTTTTGAAAAATGGTTGGTATATTTTAAAAATTTGTAAATTGCAGAGGTTCCAAGTGCACTGCCACCAATACCGACAACGACGATGTCTTGCGCATCTATGCTCTTTGCGTATGCTTCATATTCACTTACATCGTTATGGCAAAGTTCATAAAAGCCTATCTCTTCTCTTTCAGCTTTAATCAATTCAAGAATATTTTCGTTTGGTTTGGTGTCAAAATAAAACCTATTTTTCATGGTTTAAACCTTAATTTGAGTGAGTTCTTGACATAATAACATAAATGAGGGTAAAATACGATTACTAAAAGTGTAAAACAATACTTCAAAATCTATACAAATCTTTCATATTCGCAATAAATCTAACTTAAACAAGGTGAAGCAATTAATGGCTGAACAAACTCCGACACCAAACAAAAAAAGTACGAAAAATAGAACCCACACGCCCGTTGTAGGTCATAAAATAGAAGATCTCAGAACGAAGACTACAGCAGAACTTGTAGTGATCGCAAATGAACTCAATGTTGAAAACCCAAATGAGCTTATACGTCAGGATATTATTTTTGAAATCCTAAAAGCACAAGTAGAACAGGGTGGATTCATCCTATTTACGGGTATCTTAGAGATGATGTCTGATGGTTACGGATTTTTACGTACTATAGATAAAGATTTCGGTGACAGTGTTCATGATGCGTATGTTTCAAGTACACAGATCAAGCGTTTTGCCCTTCGTAATGGAGACAGCGTTACAGGTCAAGTGCGTCCTCCAAAAGAGCAAGAGCGTTATTATGCACTTCTAAAAATCGAAGCGATCAACTACCTTCCACCTGAAGAGAGCAAAAAGCGTCCTCTTTTTGAAAACCTCACACCTATTTATGCAACAAGTCAAATCAAGCTCGAATACCAAGCAAACAAACTCACTGGTCGTATGATGGATCTTTTTGCTCCTATCGGTCGCGGTCAGCGTGGACTTGTAGTTGCACCTCCTAGAACGGGTAAAACTGAACTTCTAAAAGAGATTGCAAACGGTATCACGCACAATCATGCAGATATGGACTTGATGGTCTTACTTGTAGATGAGCGACCTGAAGAGGTTACGGATATGGAGCGAAGTGTTAGAGGCGAAGTTTACAGCTCGACTTTTGATATGCCTGCAAAAAACCACGTAAAAGTGGCTGAAATGGTGATCGAACGTGCAAAACGCCGCGTGGAACTTGGACATCATGTCGTTATCTTGCTTGATTCTATCACACGTCTTGCTCGTGCATATAACACTGTCACGCCATCAAGTGGAAAAGTACTCTCAGGCGGGGTTGATGCAAATGCACTTCACAAACCAAAACGCTTTTTTGGAGCGGCTCGTAATATTGAAAATGGCGGAAGTTTAACGATTATCGCGACTGCACTCATCGAGACAGGTTCAAAAATGGACGAGGTCATCTTTGAAGAGTTTAAAGGTACGGGGAACTCGGAGTTAGTCCTCAGCCGTAAAATTTCAGAACGTCGTATCTATCCAGCTATCGATATTCTAAAATCAGGAACTCGTAAAGAGGAGCTTCTTATCTCTCCTGAAATACTTCAAAAAGTGTTTATTCTTCGCTCTATGCTTCATAAGCAAGATGATGAGGTCGAAGCACTTCGTTTCTTATATACAACGATGATGAAAAATAAAACGAATGCAGAGTTCTTAGAAAGTATGAATAACCAGTAATGAAAGTAGGTGTTTTTGATAGCGGAATCGGCGGATTGACGGTTGTTAAGTCACTGTTAGAACACCAATTTTTTGAAGAGATCATCTATTTTGGTGACACTGCACGTGTGCCTTATGGGATTAAAGATAAAAATACTATCATCCGTTACGCTATAGAAGCCGTAGAGTTTTTCAAAAACTTCGAACTTGATCTTATCGTAGTCGCGTGCAATACCGTCAGCGCGTATGCACTCACAGAGATGCGCGAAAACGCGACTTGTCCGGTTGTCGGCGTGATAGAATCAGGCGCACTTGCAGCCAAAAATGCCCTTACATGTAAGGATGCAAATATCCTCATTATCGGTACAAAAGCGACCGTAAACTCCAAATCTTACGAAGATGAACTCCACTCTCTTGGCTACAATAACTTAGAAGCAAAAGCGACAGGTCTTTTTGTGCCGCTTGTTGAAGAGGAGATTTATGAGGGCGAGATTTTAGAATCTACTTTCAAACACTATTTTGAAGATATCAAATCTCCCGATGCGCTTATCCTCGGATGTACCCATTTCCCGCTTATCGCACCCGCTTTGCAAAACTATTTTGGCGAAAAGTGTCAGTTGATCCATTCAGGTGATGCGATTGCTCAGTATTTGGAAAAAGAGTTTGATTTTATAGAGCGTTATCCAAACCCAGAGATCAAATTTTTTGCCTCAGAAAACCCTGAAGCACTTCGAAAAATTGCCAAAAAATGGTTAAAATTATAAAAAATTAGGAACAAAAAATGGCAATTACAAAACGTGTGACTTTTATAGCAAAACCAGAGGCAATAGAGATGATGAAAAAGCTTTTAAGCGCGATGGTCGAACCTTCAAAAGCAGAAGATGGTTGTCTTTTTTATGAGATTTTTCAGTATGAAAACAAACCAGAAAAATTTATGGCGTATGAGAGCTGGAGAGATGAAGCCGCGCTTGATGGACATAAAAACTCTGCACACTATGCGGTTTACAAATCAAGTTATGAGCCATACTGTCTGAGTAAATACACAGACGAGCTTGAAGTTTTAGGTTAGAAGATGAAAAATCTTTGGTCTGATGAAGAATCAAAAAAGTTTACGAGTGATTTAGACTTAAGAGTTTATACTTCAAATCTTTTAGGGCAGAGTGATGAGCTTGTGCTTCATGGAGGCGGAAATACTTCTGTCAAAGTGGAAGTAGAGGATGAAGATATTCTTTATGTTAAAGGCAGTGGCTGGGATTTAGTCAGTATAAAGCGTGAGGGTTTTGCACCTGTAAAACTCGAAGCGCTCTGGGAAATGGCAAAACTTCCGACTCTCAGTGACAGTAATATGGTTATGCTGCAAAAAGCCGCCATGATTGATAAATCTGCCCCAAACCCTTCTGTAGAAGCCATATTACACGCTATTATCCCTTTTAAATTTGTAGATCATACGCATGCGGACGCTGTTGTGACTATTTCAAATTCTGTAAGTGGTATTGAAAATATCAAAAAACTGTTTCCAAATTTTCTAATCATTCCTTATGTGATGCCCGGATTTCTCTTGGCTCAGAAGATCTATAAAAAGACAAAGGATTTGGATTGGTCAAAATGTGCTGGAATCATTCTTCACAATCATGGTATCTTTACTTTCGATGATGATGCAAAAAACTCATATACAAAGATGATAGATGCAGTGACAAAAGCGGAAGAGTTTTTGGCAGAGAATGCAAAAGTGACACTCAAACTTTCAAACTCTAAAAAAGAGATCGATCTTAAAAAATTGGAAAAACTGATTTGTGAACATAAAGGGCATAAAGTTGTCTTACATGTAAACAGATCAAATCTCGCCTATACTTATGCCTCGCAGTCGGATCTTTACAGTGCCGTACGAAGAGGCGTGTTAACTCCTGAACATATTATAAGAACAAAGAGAAAACCTTTAGTCCTTCAAGATAGTAATTTTGAAAAAGCGATATTGGAGTATGAAGAGTTTTATAAAAGCTATTTTGAGATTTTTGCCACAAATGAGATATGCTTAAATCCTGCTCCAAACTACGCCGTTGTAAAAGATTATGGAATTATCTGTTTTGGAAAAAATGAAAAAGAGGCTTCTATCATCAATGATATCGTTGAACATACGATGCTCGCCGTTCTTCGAGCCGATCAGCTTGGCGGATACAAAAGTATCAACGTAGCCGAGAGTTTTGCGATGGAATACTGGGAACTTGAACAAGCGAAACTGAGAAAATAATGTCCTACTTAATGGCGATTGATGCTGGAACTGGCAGTGTTCGTGCGGTAATATTTGATACCAAGGGCAATCAGATAAGTGTCTCTCAAAGTGAGTGGACGCACTCGCAAGAGGGCGGTGTGCCTAACTCTATGAGTTTTGATTGTGAGAATAATTGGGGTCTTACATGTAAGTGTATTCGTGACTCTTTAGCACTTGCAAATCTTAGTGGCGAAGATATCATAGCACTCTCTGCGACAAGTATGCGTGAGGGGATCGTTCTGTACGATAAAGATGGAAATGAACTCTTTGCAGTAGCAAATGTGGATGCAAGAGCAGACAAAGAGGTACGATATCTCAAAGAAAACTTTCCAGATATGGAAGCTGAGTTTTATGAAAGTTCAGGACAGACTTTCGCACTCGGCGCACTTCCTCGTATACTATGGCTTAAAAATAACAAACCTGATCTGTATGAAAAAGTAGCTGCTATCTCCATGATAGGCGATTGGATACTTTTCCGCCTCAGCGGTATTTTAGCGACAGACCCAAGTAACGGCGGAACAACGGGAATTTTTTCTTTAAAAGAACGCAACTGGGATGCTTCGATGGCTAAAAAAGTGGGAATTAAAGATGATATTTTTCCTCCATGCTTAGAAGTCGGCACGCTTATGGGAACTGTGAGCGAAAAGGCTTCCAAAGAAACAGGACTCTCAAAAAATACAAAAGTCGTAATGGGTGGCGGTGATGTTCAGCTTGGAAGTGCAGGACTTGGCGTGGTCAATCTCGGAGATGTTGCTGTACTTGGCGGATCGTTTTGGCAGCAGGTTGTCAACATTCCAAGCGATTTGACTCCTCCAAAAGATATGTCGGTTCGTGTGAATCCGCATGTTGTAGCCGGACAATCTCAAGCGGAGGGAATCACTTTTTTTTCTGGTCTTATTATGCGCTGGTTTCGAGATGCTTTTTGTGAGATGGAAATGCTTGAAGCTGAGCAAAGAAATATGGATGTTTACGCAGTTTTAGAAGAAAAAGCCTTGAAAGTTCCCGCAGGATCATACGGAATCATCCCAATATTTTCAGACGCCATGAACTATGGAAAATGGTATCACGCAGCTCCAAGTTTTATAAATCTTTCTCTTGATCCTCTTATCTGTAACCGTGCTTCGATGTTTCGAAGCCTGCAAGAGAATGCGGCAATTGTTTCTAGCATTAATCTTGAAAAGATAAAACGCTTTAGTGGCATCGAGATAGATACTATTGTTTTTGCCGGAGGTGCGAGCAAGGGAGCTTTGTGGTCACAGATACTTAGCGATGTCACAGGATGCAAAGTCAAAATACCAAAAGTCACAGAAGCCACAGCTTTGGGCGCTGCGATGGCCGCTGGTGTGGGTGCTTGTATCTACAAAGATATGATTTCAGCCTCAAAAGAGCTGGTCGTCTGGGATAAAATCTATGAGCCAAATGAGCTAAATAAAAAAATCTATGATGAGCAAAAGCAAAAGTTTGAACTCGCGTATAAAGCACAACTTGCTCTTGTATATGAGGGCGTGACAACTTCTATGTGGAAAGCTCCAGGAATATAATAATCCAAATTTTTGAACAATTTAACCTGTTTAAATTCGATAAATACAGTGTAACCATTTTGAAATTATGGTTTGTTATATTGCGCTTATGCAAACACAACTCACACAGATATGGCTGGATAGATTAAAAGTTTTAGATATCGCTTTTCAGCCCATTCTCAATATCAACACCGGTAAGATTTATGCAGTGGAAGCACTTCTACGCAATGTAGAAGATGCAGGGTTTAAATCGATTTTTTCCCTGTTTGATAAAGTGTATAAAGAGGGAATGCTTTATCCTTTTGATATAGAGTTACGTGAGATAGCTTTTAGAAAATTTACAACTATTGAAAGCTATGAAAAGATAAAACTCTTTTACAATCTTGATAATCGTCTTTTTGAGATACAAAACTACTCTCACGGCAACACGAAAAAATTACTTGAAAAATTCAATATTCCAAAAGACAATCTCTGTTTTGAAATTTCAGAACGTCATGAGATAACGCAAGAGTGTGATATTTCAACGGTATTAAAACACTATCAGGATGAGGATTTTTGTATTGCTATCGATGATTTTGGGATAGGACACTCTGGATATAAGCTTCTTTATGAAAGTACGCCTGAAGTTATCAAAATCGACAGATTTTTTTTAAGTAATATAGAAAATAATATCAAGAAAAAACTGCTGGTTCGCAACATTACAAACCTTGCGATTCAGTTTGGCATAAAGGTTGTTGCGGAGGGAGTAGAAACTAGGGCGGAACTGCTTACATGTAGAGATATTGGATGTCATTTTGTTCAAGGGTATCTTGTCCAAAGACCGACACTAAACACCAAAGAGATACAATATAAATATGAACATATAAAAGAGATTCTTAAAAGTGATAAGAGAACCAAAGAGATTAATCATCAAACACTCTCATATATCGATAAAGCCAAAGCTTTTGATATTAAATCTAAAACTTCTGAAGTAGTAAACTATTTAAAAAATAATCCAGATGTCAGTATTATCCCTATTGTCAATTCTTTAGGGGAGACTTTGGGCGTTTTGCAAGAAGAAGAACTAAAACATTTTCTTTATTCTCCATATGGAATGGCACTTCTCAATAATGAGTTTACAGAAAAGACAAAGCTAAAAAATCTCATGACGCCTTGCGGTAGTGCTGATCTTGGCAGTGATATCTCGACAATCATAGAACTTTTTTCAAATAATCCTGAGTCTGTGGGAATTTTGATAACTAAAAACTCTAAATATTTGGGCTTTTTATCTGCACGTGCAATTATCACGATTATGAATGAGCAAAATATTGTTTACGCAAGAGAACAAAATCCTCTTACAAAACTTCCTGGAAATATTGCTATCGAGAGATATCTAGCTCATCTTAGTGATGAAAACTCTCTTCTTTGCTATTTTGATCTAGATAATTTTAAAGCCTATAACGACAACTATGGCTTTAGAAACGGAGACAGAGTGATTATGCTTTTTGCTGATATTTTAAGACAAAATCTTTTGGCTGAATTTTTTAAAGCACATATCGGCGGAGATGATTTTTTTGTGGCAGTGGAGTTCCGTAAAAAAGATCAGATGAAATATATAGAAGATATCAAAGAGATCATTGCCAAGTTTGCAGAGGATGTAAAAGCTTTTTATACTAAAGAGGATATAGACAGAGGTCATATCATTGCAAAAGACAGAGATGGAAATACCAAAGAGTTTGATCTTTTAAGTGTGAGTGCTTCTGTTGTTGTTGTCAAAGCAAAGACAAAAAAAGATACAGAAGATATCAATGCCATTCTTTCGCTTCAAAAGAAGTGTGCAAAAAAAGAGCTAGGAAAAATCTGTATTAGCACAATAATATAGAGTCAAGCCCTTTTAGGCTTGACTAATCTGTTTATAAAGAGAGTGTAAGTCACCCAAGACGTTTATACTGGAAATTTTTCCATTTTTAAAATGAAAAAAAGATGCACCTGAGTAACAGATACGTTTTTTTGTCGCTTCATAGTTTAACAGTTTTCCTGCATGCGTGCCAGAATAGGTAACGTAAGCCGCAGCAAGATTGTCCTCTGAAACTACCATTTCCACTGCATGATAAAGATTTGGAAATGCTTCAAAAAGTATGACTGCGTAGTCTTTAAAACCTTCTATTCCATTTGCTACGATATCAAGTGAACCATGGAACCGAATATCGTTATCTAGTAGTTGTTCTGCCTTTGAGAAATCATGGCTATTCCACATAGCATAATACTCACTGACTAATTGTTTATTGTCCATCATACTTCTTTAATCTATGTAATTTTTTTTGTGACCGAATTTTTCTATTACTGGATACTCATCATCAAAATCGTCATCCTCTTCATCATGAATAGAGAAAATACGTTCATAACCTTTTTTCTCAAGCTCTTCATCGAGGGCTTGTATATCATAACCCTGAGCTTTACAAATTTCCAAGATTTCAGTTATATCTTCCAAATCAACGCCGTACAGTTCCATTTCTAATTTAATATCAGAAATTTTCATTCATTCCTCTTACAAAAAAAATAAAAAAAGTGCTCTAAAAGTCACTCTGAAAAGTTTGAAAATATTCAAACACAGACACCAAATACACGATCCCGTTTAAGAGATTTTGAGCAAAAATTATACTCTCTTTCTCTTGGTTTTATAGTAACTCTTAATTTTTTTAATGATAAAATCCCCTAAAATATATGGGAGCGTGATGTGAAAGAAAATTCAGAAGTATTGGCACTCAAATACCGTCCAAACAGTTTTGACGAGTTGATAGGGCAAGAATCGATATCTCAAACACTTTCACTCGCTCTTGATTCAAAAAGACTCTCTCATGCCTACCTTTTTTCTGGACTACGAGGGAGCGGAAAAACCTCTACAGCACGTATCTTTGCAAAAGCACTTATCTGTGATAATGGCCCAACTTCAAATCCTTGCGGTGTTTGTACTCACTGTGTGATGGCCGCACAAAACCGTCATATGGATATCATAGAGATGGACGCTGCATCAAATCGTGGGATTGATGATATCCGTGATCTTGTCGAACAAACAAAGTATAAACCAGCCTCAGCAGCATATAAGATCTTCATTATCGATGAGGTTCATATGCTCACTCCTCAGGCCTTTAACGCGCTTTTAAAAACCCTTGAAGAGCCGCCTGAATATGTGAAATTTATCTTAGCGACAACCGATCCACTCAAACTTCCTGCGACCATTCTCTCACGTACTCAGCATTTTCGTTTTAAGCGTATCTCGAGCGTGAAAGTTGTGCAACATCTTTCTCATATTTTGCATCTTGAAAACATTGAGTATGAACCTCAAGCACTCGAGATTTTAGCACGTAGTGGAAATGGAAGTCTTCGTGATACGCTCACGCTTTTGGATCAGGCGATCATCTACTCTAAAAATTTTGTAGATGTTAAAACTGTCACCGATATGCTAGGACTTGTTGATCCACATTTCATCGCAAATATCTTCAAAGCGGTGTTTAAAAAAGATTATGCCGCACTCGTTGAGATAGCAAAACTGCTTGAAGAGTATGAAGCTGAAATGGTCGTTGATGAACTCATTATCTATCTAAAAGAGCGGATGTTTGAGCAAGATCCACTTTTTTCTACTTTGATTCTGGATAGATTTTTTAGGATTTTAAGCGATTCAAAAACACTTTTTTATATGAATGCAGATGGAGGTTTTGTTCTCTCTTTGATACTTTTCAAAATGGTCGAAGCGCTTCGTATCAAAGAGATAGACCAGATGATTGAGTCTTTGCAAAAAGAGGTGAAGCGCGTGGATATCGTAAATCTTGATATTCCCGTTTCAAAAATCGCAGAGATAAAACCGAGTGAACCAAAAGTGAGTGAAGTTGAACCTTCTCTCGCACAAGAGAAGATACCGCAACCACAGATGAGCGAGCCTGAACTCTCAATTGAAGAAGAGGGTACTTTACATGAAGAAGAAGCGTTATGGCAGGACGAGACTTTATATGAAGAGATAGTAGAAGATCCATCTTTAGAACTTTATGAGAAGTTAGTGGTAATTATTATGGATAGAAATATACAGCTTGGAGAATGTTTTGTAAAACATATCCGTTTTGTCTCATTTGTTGATGGTGTTTTGACATGGGAAAGCTGTGTTGATGAAGAGTGTAAAAAAGCGCTTGGGCATGGTTTTAGTGTGATCAAACAGCTTGTGCGTGAAGTGTTTGGCTTTGAAACTGTGATGAAAAATCTTCCATGTACAAAGCAAGAGGAACCAAGCCGCCCAAAGTTTGAAGCACCTGAAGAGATTCTTCAGGTTTCTTCAATGGTCGAAGAGAGTGAAGTAGGAACTGGAAGCTGTGTTGCAAACTGTTCAGAGGGCGATGAATCTGTCAAAGAGTTTGACGGCGCCTCAATCTTAGAAGAGCCGATGATCCAAAAAGCGGCAGAACTTTTTGAAGCAACGAAGATAACGGTGCAATCTAAGATTTGAAAAAACCTCTTTCAAGCAATAAAAAGTACGCCATTCATGGCTTTTTTATCTCTGTTGCAACAACCATTGCTGAACCTTCGACCATCCTTCCTTTGATGGTCAGTTTCTTTGGAGGCTCACATCTTCTTATAGGTTTTTTTACCTCTCTTATTAAAGGGGGTTCTATTTTAGTCCAGCTTTTTGCAGCTTTTTATGCGCAGAGCTATCCTCGAATGATGCCCTATCTCCACCGCGTTTTTGCTGCACGTTTTTTATCTTGGTTTGGCATAGGTTTTGTTATCTTCTTTTTCGGTGAAAAGCATCCAAACGTCGCCCTTGCAAGCATAGGAATAGGGCTTTTTATCTTCTCTTTTGCCGCGGGATTTGGCACGGTTTATTTCAATGAAGTGGTCGCAAAAGTGTTTTCTCATAAAGTGCGCGGACGTGTTATAGCTAACAGACAGTTTTTTATGGGACTTGGTTCCATCATTAGTGGAGGGATTGCGGGCGTTGTGATGTCTGTGACAAAAGCGCCTGATTCTTACGGAATGCTTTATATGCTCAGTGCTCTTTTGATGCTTCTTGGCATTTACGCTTTTGCCACGATACCTGAACCTATAAAAGAGCAGGTCACACAAAAAGAGGAAAAATTTCGCCACTTTTTAAATAACAGTTTTAAAATCCTCAAAAATGATGATGCTCTTCAAAAACAGATTATTGTATATCTGATCTCCTACACTTATCTTCTGTCTTTGCCATTTATTGTACTCGATGCCAAAAATCATATAGCTTTGAGTGGTTTTGTCATTGGCGGACTTATCACCGCGCAGATGGCTGGTGGAATGCTGAGTAATATTTTATGGGGATATCTTTCTTCAAATCGTCTTATAGTATGGATTGGGTTTGGCTTACATGCTAGTGCGATTTTGCTTTTGTTACTGAGTAAGAGAGCTGAAATTTATTTTGTAGTTTTCTTTCTTATCGGTGCGGCCATGGATGGACTTCGCCTTGCTTTTTCAAATATGATTCTCATATTAGCTCCACAACATCAACGTCCAGTATATATTGCCTTGCAGTCAAATCTGACATCAATAGGGCTTTTTTTCCCTATTTTAGGTGCTTTGATCGTAGATAATTTTGGATATAACGTACTTTATAGTGTAACGATTGTGAGTTTAGCAATAGGATTTTTATTTTCTTTAAAAATGGAGCGTTGTTCTTAGAAGAAGCAAAGGCAAAAAAGCCTTTACAGCGTTTTATGCAGCGTTTTGGATTTTTTCTATAGCGTTATTGAATGAATCAAGATCAAGACCAAACTCTTCTATTAAGTCTGTTGCTTCTTTGAGAGATTCTTCAGTGATCTCTCCATTAAAGTTTACGACATCTTTTGCAATTTTAAGATATTTTGCAAGATGTTTTGTCTCTTCATCAAGTGCATCATCTGGTTCATCAGCGTAACGTACAAGGTGAACAAGATCTGAGTTGAAGTTCCAGTTAAAGAAGATAGTCGCTGCTACGTCGTATGAACGGCTTCCACAAAGATGAAGTTCACTTTTTTCATAAGAATGGTTTTGACTGAGATCAGATTTAAACTCAGAAGAAAGATTGTTTTTTTCAAGATACTGGCTGATAATAATCTTTCCAATCTCCACTAAAAATGAAGCTGGAGCAAGAAGTGCAAGTGCTTGTCTATCTGTCTTTCCAATCCAATTTGTAATAAGTGCGTTTTGCACTTGAGCTTTCTTAATATATCCGCTCACGCTGATGCTATATGGATCGACATTTATTGGTACACATTTATTTGCCGCGATATTGAGTGCAAAAGAACGGATAGTGTCTTTGCCATAAAGTGAAACAGCCTGCGCTATATCTTTGATCTCTCTTGAGAATCCATATAATGGAGAGTTGGCAATCTTTAAGATATTTGCAACCATCAAAGGATCACTTTCAAGCGCCGCCGTCATCTCTTTTATTGAGCTTTCTGGATTTGCATACACTTTTTCTATTTTTAAGATAGATTCCGGAAGCATTGGAATCAATTCAATTTCTTTTATCAGTTCTTGTTTCATAATAAAATAACCTCTATAGTGTAGTTTTCTGCTTGTTAGTATACAGCTATATCAAAAAATGTGATAAAAGTAGAGTAGGATTTTGTAACAATAAGTGTTAAGTGTTTCGTATTGATATAATAATATAGTAAAATCACGTTATGAAAAAATTAAAGATATTAATAACGAATGATGATGGGTATGAGGCAAAAGGTTTGCGCTGTTTAATCGATGCGCTCAAAAGTATAGCAGAGCTTACAATAGTAGCACCTGCGACGGAAAAATCGGCTTGTGCGCACTCGCTGACTTTGACAAGACCTTTGCGTTTTATTGGCGTGGATGATGGGTTTTATAAGCTTGATGATGGAACTCCTGCGGATTGTATTTATCTTGCACTTAACTCTCTTTTTGAGGGAACAAAACCCGATCTTGTCATAAGCGGAATCAATCGCGGTTCAAATATGGGCGAAGATATTACCTACTCAGGAACTTGCGCGGGAGCTATGGAGGCGGTACTTCATGATGTGCCTGCAATCGCCATCTCTCAAGTCGTGGATTTTGCTGTTTCAAACAATGACTATACATTAGCAGCAAAGACGATAAGAGAACTTGTTATAAAGATAACTGAGGGCACTTTTCCACTTCCTCACAGAGAGTTTTTAAATATCAATATTCCCTCAGGCGTACATGAAGCAAAGATGGTTGTGACTTATGCGGGATATAGATTTTATGCCAATGACGCGCATCTGCATCGTAACCCTAGAGGCGAAGAGTTTTACTGGCTCGGGTTACATCCTTTGGCATTTAAACCAAGAGCGGATAAAAAAGGACTGTGTGATTATGATGCCATAGAGAGCGGGTTTATCTCCCTTACACCTGTTCATATGGACTTGAGTGCGTATCATTCTATGGAAATGTTGGAAGAATGGCTTTGAGATACACAAGAAGCGAGATGCTTTTTGGCGATGATTTTGCCAAACTTCAAAACGCAAAAATCCTTCTTTTGGGAGTTGGTGGAGTAGGGAGTGTGTGTCTTGATTGTTTAGTGAGAACAGGTATCACAGACATTACCATTGTGGATTGTGACACTTATGATGAAACAAATCAAAACCGTCAAATGTGGTCGGAACTCCATCTTGGAGAGTCGAAAGTTGAAGCACTCAAACAGCATTATCCAACTGTAAAAGCCTTACATATAAGGGTCGATAAAGAGTGGATAGACAGTGTGGATTTTGATGAGTATGATCTTGTTTTAGATGCGATAGATGATATCCACGCAAAGTTGTATTTGGCTCAAAAAACCTATAAAAAACTGATCTCTGCTGTGGGTTCTGCAAAAAGGCTTGACCCGACAAAGATAGAGGTCGCGACCATTTGGAAAACACACGGAGACCGCTTTGGCGCGAAGATACGTTATGAACTCAAAAAGCGAAAGTTTGACAAAAACTATACGGTCATCTTTTCAAGTGAACCCGCACTCATCAAAGAAAAAGGGAGTTTTATGGGCGTTACGGGTGCATTTGGATTTGCGATGTGTTCTCAGGCAGTCTTAAAACTTACAGGGAAAAAATAATGGATTTTACGGTAATTGTGCCCTTTGGTGCGACAAGCTGGTGTGAGGGGATTATCGGTGATGGTTGCGGCGGTGGACGGATTTTCTTTACATGTAAGGATACTTTGAATGTTTATGATCCGACAACAAAAGAGATGATGACGCTTTTAGAAAATCTCCAAGAGCCTCAAAGTATCTCAAAAAAAAGGTGTCATCTTCTCTTTACATGTAAGCAAAAAAAGATGACGTTTGATCTCTCAAAGATGAGTTTGATCGAAGATTAATGCGTCGGAATTTTGACTTGCATCTGTCCTGAGTTATTATTTTTATAGCTTTGAACCTCTTTAGCCTCGTAGGAATCATATTTTTTCATCACTGGCTGAGTCGTTTTTTGTACCTTTTTTTGCTGTGAATGCTTTGCATCTTTGAGCGCAGAAACTGCTGTTTTTTTCTCTTGTGTTTCAAAAGCACTTTGCCCAAGAAGCGATGTCAAAGAGCCTAAAAGTGTAAACGCGAGTAGTATATTTTTCATTTTCATATTTTTTCCTTTGCCTCAGTCATTATAGAGCAGATTCCATTGCTTGACTCAAGCATCGCTTCAAAACTCTCTTTTTCCATAGGTTTGGAGCAGAAATACCCCTGCATAAATGTTGCTTTTCTTTCATTCACAAAAGCATACTGTTCATAAGTTTCAACACCCTCGATGACTACTTCGAGGTTGAAGTTTTCGGCGATGGTGATGATGGTGCTGATAAGTTCTTTGTCATCGACATCATTTCCAATATCCTGAGTAAAAGATTTATCGATTTTGAGTGTTGTAAAAGGGAGTTTCTTGAGATATGAGAGCGAAGAATAACCCGTTCCAAAATCATCTATAGAAAGATTGACGCCAAGATCACGAAGCTGTTGCATCTTAGCGCGCACACCTGAGATATCTTTTACGATGATAGACTCTGTAAGTTCAAGCTCAAGATGTTCTTTTACAATGCCGCTTTGGGCTATGATATTTTCAACTTGCATTAAAAAATTAGGAGCGTTAAATTGGTGTACGCTGACATTGACGGCAATTTTTTTCAGATTTATCGTGTGTGCAAACTGCTTTTGCCAAATCATAAACTGACTCACGGCCTCTTGAAGTACCCACTCTCCGATTGATAAAATCATCCCACTCTCTTCGGCGATGGTGATAAATTCATCTGGATACATATCTCCGAGCTTTTGGCTTTTCCACCTTATAAGCGCTTCCATTCCGATAACTTTAGAAGTTGCAAACTCGACAACGGGCTGATAAACGAGTCTGAGTTCATTGTTTTTAATAGCATTTTTGAGTTCATTTTCTACTTCAAGACGTCTTTTGATCCATTGATCCATACTCTCTTGATAAAATCTTGTAGTATTTCTTCCATCTTTTTTTGATTCATACATGGCAATGTCGGCATGTTTTAGAAGGGCATCTTCACTTTGGGATTGAGCATTTATGAGAGTAATACCAAGGCTGGAAGATATATTGAGTTTATATCCATCGATCTCAAAAGGAGTACGAAATGTTTCGTGAATTTTTTGAGAGACGATCTCTGCACTTTTTGCAGCTTCAAATTCATCTGCAGAAAGATCAGGAAGCAAGATCACAAACTCATCTCCACCAATTCGAGCAACCATATCTTCATCTCTTATTGTATTTTTAAGACGAGTAGCAGTTTGTACTAAAAGTTTGTCTCCTACATCATGGCCTAAAGAGTCGTTGATATTTTTAAAATGGTCAAGATCCAAAAAGATAATTGCAAAGATCACTCCATGTCTTTGAAAGCGGATAATATTTTTAGCTATCTCTTGTTTTAAGTTTGCTCTATTTGGGATATCTGTGAGAGTATCATGATTTGCCTGATGTTCTATTTGAAGTTGGATTAACATCCTTTCTGTAATATCAGCGATGATACCGACTGCGCCGATGATTTCGTTATCACTGTTTCGCAGGGGAGAGGTACTCATACTAACCCATAGATCTTTTTGTTTATAGAGTGTTGTGTATGGCCCCTCATAAAATCCACTAATCCCATCAAGGGCTGCTTTAAATGTGGGCATAAGGCTTCTATCTCGACTCTTTTCAAGATCTAAGCCGATAAGAAAATCTTTGGGAGCTGCGATGAAATCAACAAAACTATTATTGACCTCCTGAATGATGAGGTTTGTATCGTAAAATAATATTCCAATTGGAACACTTTTAAAGATTGCTTTAAACTTCTGTTCAGATTCTAAAAACTCCTCTCTTTTTTGTTCAAACATCAAATGTGACGTGATAGAATCGAGATAAGTTTGATTGAATTTTTTTGAAACAGTAAGTAAAAGTAGAAGATAAAGTGACACAAGTATGGCCATATCATTATGTATTGCAGTTTTTTGCAAAAGAAGCTCCACGATGAGAGGAACTATAAGAACAACTAAGTAGAGTTGAATATTGAGACGGATATGCGCAAGCGTACTGATACTGCCAGCACTAAGTCCAGCCAAAATTACAATAAGTACCATCTGATATAGATAGTTTCCGGGAACAAAAAAAAGAAAGGGAGTTATACCCCAACTTAGTGCAGATAAAACAATACCGATAAAAAGTAATTTTTGCCATTTATCTATGTACAAAAGAGTTTTTTCGGCTTTATATTTTAAAACAGTCAAGTAACGAAATACTGAAATTAATAGGACAAAAGCTCCCCAGATAATGAGAGTAGTATTATTTGTATGTCCAAAAAAAATATAAAATAAAACAGCAGCATTAGCTATGACTCCAAGGATAGAAAGCGTTAAATTATTATAAGCCTCACTAAGCTGTTTGTATATATGCACAAAATATCCTCTATAGAAGTTTATAATCTAGACAAATTATAACAAAACTTTGTTTTAATTTTTTGATATAATCCTTTAGCTAAATACACTATGAAAAAAGAGAAATAATGACAATACAAGAACCTATGACAAAATATGGATATGAAAAACTTCAAGCTGAGCTCACTTACCTTAAAATGGTGGAACGTCCGCAAACTGTAAAAGATATAGAAGAGGCTCTAGAACATGGAGACTTGAAAGAAAATGCTGAGTATCACGCTTCAAAAGAGAAACAAAGACTCATCGATGGAAGAATGATTGAGATAGCAGAAATGATTTCAAATGCGCAGATCGTCAATCCAAGTGAACTTGAACATGCGAAAGTGAGTTTTGGTTCAACGGTAACTTTAAGTGACATGGCAAGCGGTGAAGAAAAAACTTATACGATAGTAGGTGGCTGTGAAAGCAATCCAGATATCGGGCTTATCTCATTTAACTCTCCGCTTGCAAAACAGCTTTTGGGACGAGAAGAGGGCGATGAGGTGAAGGTCAAGCTTCCAAATGGTGAAAAAGAGTTTGAGATCGAATCAGTTAGATATCAGGAGATCGTCTTTGAATGTCACTAATGTAGCCATCATCGGAGCAAGTGGATACACAGGGCTTGAGCTTCTAAAGATATTAATTAATCATCCGAATTTTAAACTTACTTATGTCGCAAATAGTGAAGGAAATATGAGTCTAGCAGAGCTTCATCCCTCACTAAAAGGTGTTTATGAGTGTGATATACAAAAAGCGGATATCGATGAGGTGGCAAAAGTGAGTGAGCTTGCCTTTTTGGCTCTTCCACATCAAACTGCTATGGCGTATGTAAAACCTCTTTTAGAAAAAGGTTTGAAAGTCGTTGATCTTTCGGCTGATTATAGACTCGAGCTTGATCTGTATGAAAAGCATTATTGTGAGCATACAGATAAAGAGAACCTTACTCACGCAGTTTATGGCTTGCCTGAACTCTTCCGCGAAAAGATTAAGAGTGCAAAACTCATCGCAAATCCGGGATGCTATCCGACAAGTGTCATTCTTGGCGCATTGCCGTTTATGAAGTATAAAAAAGAGCATTCACCTTTCATAGTCGATGCAAAAAGCGGAGTGAGCGGAGCGGGTAAAAAACTCAGTGACATTACCCATTTTGTCAATGTTAACGATAACTTTTTCGCGTACAATCCTCTAGGACATCGTCATGCACCTGAGATAGCCGAAAAACTTGGTATTGATTTCTCAGATGTAAGTTTTGTGCCTCATTTAGTTCCCGCTACTAGAGGTATGGTTTCATCTATTTATATGCAAGTGCGTGGAGATTTTGATCCTATTGCTGTATTAAAAGAGTATTACAAAGAGGAAAGATTCGTGCGTGTGAGAGAAAATCCAGTTGATATGAAAAGTGTTGCTGGAACCCATTTTTGCGATATTTTTGCAAAAAGAAACGGCGATACGCTGTTTATCTCATCAGCTATTGACAACCTTCTAAAAGGCGCATCTTCAGCAGCAGTTGCAAATGCAAATCTGATGATGGGATATGATGAACATACGGCTTTGCCAGCAATAGCGTATGTCCCATAGTTTTCTTCTCAAAGAGGGAGCATTTGTTATTTCAGATGCTCATTATTCGCCACATCGACCAGAATTAAAGGCTCTTTTAGAAGAGATAGATGCTGGTGTTTTAAAACCCTCACAACTTATTTTGATGGGTGATATCTTTGATACTCTTTTTGGACCTATCCCTTATACTTTAGATGGTAACCAAAAAATGATAGATTTACTAAACTCAATAGCGCAGAAAATAGAAGTGATTTATCTTGAAGGAAATCATGATTTTTGTTTGGAAGGTGTATTTGAAAATATTAAGATCTATCCGCTTGCCTCTCAGCCTCTCTCATGTAAATATAATGATAAGAAGATTTTACTCGCGCATGGTGATTTTGGCGAGGACTTGGGTTATAAAATATACACATCTTTGATACGAAACCGATTTATCCTTACTTGTTTGAAATACATTGACCTTTTTGGGAATCATTTTATACTAAAAAAACTCGATACGTATCTTCAAAAAAAAGAAGATTGTAATAATTTTGAAGGTTTTCAAAGATACATTACAACACGTCTAGATAAAAGATTTTCTAATAGCTGTGATTATTTTATAGAGGGACATTTTCATCAAAACAGAAGCTTTGGCGTGGACGATTTTACCTATATTAATTTGGCTGCTTTTGCTTGTAATCAAAGATATTTTATTGTACAATCCCCGCAAGAAGAGCTATTATTAGAGGTCGATGCTTCTAAGGAGTTAGGTGAATGAAAGAAAACGCAACATTAAAAGTTGGCAGTAATGAGATGGAACTTGTGGACTTTCGTATCTTCAAACAAGAAGATGATGAAGTGTATGAGGGGATTTACGGTGTCAATGTCGCTAAAGTTCGGGAAATTATTCGTGTTCCCTCTCTAACAGAACTTCCGGGAGTTCCGGAATTTATAGAAGGTATTTTTGATCTTCGTGGTGTTGTCATTCCTGTTGTGAATTTAGCTAGTTGGATGGGTGTGAATGTTCCTGAAGATGCTGGAAAAAATGCGCGTGTCATTATTGCTGAATTTAATAATGTTCTTATCGGCTTTATTGTTCATGAAGCGAGACGAATTCGCCGTATAAACTGGAAAGATATTGAGCCTGCTTCTTTTGTTTCCGGAGGAGAGGGATTTGATGGCAGTAAGATAACAGGAGTGACACGTATCGAAGATGATGCGGTACTTTTGATTCTTGACTTGGAAGCTGTTGTCCAAGATTTGGGACTGTATAAACCAAATACTGGAGATATTCCTCAAGATCTTGATACTTTTGCAGGACTTGTATTGTTGCTTGATGACAGCTCAACAGCTAGAAAAATAGTAAGAGATGCTCTTGAAAAGATGGGCTTTGATGTTGTTGAAGCAAGTGATGGACAAGATGGGCTTGAAAAACTTGATGATATCTATGCGATGTACGAAGAGGGAATAACAAATCATCTTAAACTCATTATCTCAGATATTGAGATGCCTTTGATGGATGGCTTTCACTTTGCAGCAAATGTTAAAGAAGATGGGAGATATAAAAATATTCCGATAGTTTTTAACTCATCAATTAGTGATCATTTTAGTGAAATGCGTGGCAAAGATGCTGGTGCTGAAGCCTACTTGGTTAAGTTTGACGCTAATTTGTTTTACGGTGAAGTCGCACGCGTTGTTCGTGCACATATGAAGTAGGAGAGTAGTTTATGGATGAATTTCAAGAGATATTACAAGATTTTTTAATTGAATCTTTCGAGCTTTTAGAACAATTGGATCAAGACCTTGTGTTGTTGGAGACAGATCCTGAGGATTTAGAACTTCTCAATCGTATTTTTCGTGTTGCACATACAGTAAAAGGCGCTTCATCATTTTTAAATTTTGATGTTTTGACCCATCTTACTCACCATATGGAAGATATCTTAAATAAAGCAAGACATGGAGATTTATTACTAACGCCTGATGTTATGGATGTTGTTTTAGAATCTATTGATCTCATGAAAGAACTTTTAAATACGATCCGTGATACGGGTGCAGATGCTGGTGTAGATGTTTCTATGTGTGTTGTGAGACTTGACGCAAAATCCAATGGCACTTCGGTAGAAGAAATTCCAAAAGAAGAAAGTATAGAAGAAGAAACCGAGGAAGAAGAGTTAGAAGAATCTCTTGAGGAAGAAGAACCTGATTATGACAATATGAGTGATGATGAGGTTGAAGCTGAGATAGAAAGACTTCTAGCACAAAGACAAGTAGAAGATCAGAAAAAAAGAAAAGCTAAGCAAGCTGCAGGCGAAGCCGTTCCACAGATGCCACAAGGTGATGAAGAAGAGCCAAAAAAAGAGCCGGCTCCACAAACAAATGCAGTGGTAGTAAAACCACCGATGCCTCCAAAAAGACAAACTGAAGAACACTCTGAAGATGCAAAAGCGGCCGCTCCTGTAAAAGGGAACGCAACAACAGTTGAACAGACTATTCGTGTGGATGTCAAAAGACTTGACCATCTCATGAACCTTATCGGCGAACTTGTACTTGCAAAGAATCGTCTTATCAAGATCAATGTAGATGTTGAAGAGCGTTACGAAGGGGAAGAGTTCTTAGAGGAACTCAACCAAGTTGTCTCAATTGTTTCTTTGGTTACAACTGACCTTCAAATCGCGGTTATGAAAACAAGAATGCTTCCGATAGGGAAAGTTTTCAATAAATTCCCACGTATGATCCGTGATCTTTCACGCGAGCTAAATAAAAAGATAGATCTAGAGATTTTTGGAGAAGAAACTGAACTTGATAAGTCGATTGTTGAAGAGATTGGCGATCCGCTAGTTCACATCATCCGTAACTCTTGTGACCATGGGATTGAGTCTATTACTGATCGTATTGCCCTTGGTAAATCTGAAACAGGTACTATCATTCTAAAAGCTTACAATGAAGGAAACCACATTGTCGTGCAAATTGATGATGATGGAAAAGGTCTAGATCCTGTTATGCTTAAAAATAAGTCTCTTGAAAAAGGGGTTATTACAGAAAAAGAAGCTGATGCAATGACTGATAAAGAAGCCTTTGCTCTCATCTTTAGACCAGGGTTCTCAACAGCGGCGCAAGTTACAAGTGTCTCTGGACGCGGTGTCGGTATGGACGTTGTTAAAACAAATATTGAAAAACTCAATGGTATCATCGATATCGACAGTGAAGTAGGACGTGGAACTTCGATTAAATTGAAGATTCCTTTGACCCTTGCTATTATTCAAGCACTTCTAGTTGGTGTGCAAGAGGAGTATTATGCTATTCCTCTGGCGTCTGTTTTAGAAACTGTTCGTATCTCTAAAGATGAGATCTACACAGTCGATAACCGCTCTGTTATGAGACTAAGAAATGATGTGCTCTCTCTTGTTCATATTGGCGATATTTTTGAAGTTGAGCGTATCATAGATGCGGCTGAACATGCGTATGTGGTTGTGCTTGGTCTGGCTGAGAGCAAACTTGGTCTTATCGTCGATTCACTTGTAGGGCAAGAAGAGATCGTTATTAAATCTCTTGGAGAATATCTCAAAGGAATGGAAGGGATCGCGGGAGCGACTATCCGTGGAGATGGCGGTGTGACTCTTATTGTCGATGTTGCTGCACTTATGCAGATGGCAAAAGGGGTAAAAGCAAAACCAATGATCGAGTCAAAATCAGCGGCTGTATCCAAAGAAAAAACAAAAGCGAGTGATTATAATGTCATGATTGTTGATGATTCAAAAACAGATAGAACGATTATGAGAAAAGCTTTAGAACCAATGGGAATAACTCTTACTGAAGCCGTAGATGGTCAAGAAGCGTTAAATATCCTCAAGCAGGGTGATACACATTTTGATGCGATGCTCATAGATATTGAGATGCCAAGAATGGATGGATATACATTAGCAGGCGAGATCAAAAAATACAATAAATATAAAAATCTTCCTCTTATAGCAGTTACGTCACGTACAAGTAAATCTGACCGTATGCGAGGGGTTGAGTCTGGAATGGTAGAATATATTACGAAACCTTATTCATCTGATTATCTAGCAAGTGTAGTACAAAGAAATATCAAGTTTAAAGCGGAGTTAGCATAATGAGTGATAAACTACAAAATATTATCAGTAAGCAGAGTGAACAGCAAAATCGCGGTGTTGTAAGTCAGCTAGAAGATGCTGTTCAATTAGTTGGATTTATTATAGGTGATGAAGAGTATAGTGTGCCTATATTAAATATTCAAGAGATTATCAAACCTATTTCTTGGACAAGGGTTCCTCAAACACCTGCGTATGTACTTGGTGTTTTTAACCTTCGCGGTTCTGTAATCCCTCTTATAGATTTGAGATTAAAATTCGGACTCCAAACAAAAAAACATACAGATGAAACCCGTTTTATTGTTATGAAAGATGGAAATGAGGTCGCTGGATTTGTGATAGATCGTCTGACTGAAGCCCTTCGTATCAGAAAATCAGATATCGGACCAGCGCCCGATACAATGCAAGATAGCGAAACTATGATCGATGGTGTTGGAAAACAATCAGATAGAATCATTACGATACTCAAAGTCAACAAATTGCTCGAGAGAGATTTTTAAAATTTTTTTGTATGTTATCTAAAAAAAATCTCTCCTTTACTTCTTCATTTGCTAACAATCGGTTAGACTTTAGTCTCGCCGGTGAAATAAATCTTTATACTCTAGTGAGCTTTGAAAAAGAGCTTGAGTCAAAGCTTCGAAATGGATCTGAACTCTTTTTAAATCTTGATGATATCACTTCTATAGATACGGCAGGTGCGATCTATATCAATAAGTTGGAACAGACATTTGCTGAAAAGCAACTTGCTTTTTCTCTTACATGTAAGAATGAGCAAGTGATAAGTACCCTCAAAACAATTCATGTTTTACATCTTGATTTAGAAGAATTTGTTTATAAACAACCTTTATTTATCGAAAAACTGGGTGAAGATGCTGTTTTAAGGATGAAAAAATTTGTTGAATTTCTCTCTTTCTTCGGGCAAATCTCTTATGGATTTTTTTATCTTTTTAAACATTTAAGATCACTTCGATATAAAGAGATTTTTTTTGAGATCAATGAAAATGCGATCAAAGCATTTGGTATCGTTGCTCTGACGAGTTTTCTTGTTGGTGTCGTTATGGCATATCAATCCTCTGTACAGTTAAAAATCTATGGCGCAAATATTTTTATAGTTGATATGCTCGGAATCTCTATCTTTCGTGAGCTTGCGCCCTTACTTACCGCAATCGTTATTGCAGGAAGAAGCGGTTCCTCTTTTACCGCTCAGATAGGCGCTATGAAGATAACAGAGGAACTTGATGCTATGCGTACTATGGGTTTTGATCCTATTGTATTTTTGGTGATTCCTCGCATTATCGCACTTATGTTGATGATGCCGTTATTGATTTTTGTTTCAGATGTCACTGGACTTTTAGGTGGTATGCTTGTCGCAAACCTTGACCTTGGTATCTCAACTTCACTTTTTTTAGACCGTTTAAATGAAGTAGTAGCGGCAAAACATTTCTTTGTGGGCATTGCTAAAGGGCCTTTTTTTGCCTTTTTGATCGCTTCTATCGGTATATTTCGAGGAATGCTAGTGAAAGATGACACGCAAAGCATTGGGATCAATACAACCAAAAGTGTTGTTGAATCTATTTTTGCGGTTATCGTTTGTGATGCAGTTTTTTCTATCATCTTTACAAATTTGGGTATCTAGATGAAAAAAATAATTGACGTTAAAGATCTTTATACGCAATTTGGCGCCAATGTAGTGCATGCAGGACTCAACTTTCATATCAATGAAGGGGAAATATACGGAATCCTTGGACCGAGTGGATGCGGAAAGAGTACGGTTTTACGAGAGATGGTGATGCTTCAAGAAGTCAGTGGCGGTTCTATAGAAATTTTTGGTCGAGATGTGGCAAATATCTCTTACGATGATGCTCAAGAGTTGCGAAAAAACTGGGGAGTTTTATTTCAAGGAGGAGCATTGTTTTCCTCTTTGACCTTGTATGAAAATATAGCACTTCCCCTGCAAGAGTATACAAAACTGGATAAAAATCTCATATCTGAAATTGTGGCATATAAAATAGATATTGTAGGCTTAAAACCTAAAGATGCATCTCTCTATCCATCACAGATCAGCGGCGGAATGAAGAAAAAAGCGGCTTTAGCTCGTGCATTGTCGCTTGATCCAAAACTGCTATTTTTAGATGAGCCTACATCAGGACTTGATCCGATCTCCGCACGCGAATTTGATAAACTTATCCTAAAATTGCGAGATTTATTGGGTCTCACTGTTGTTATGGTCTCTCATGATCTCAAATCGATTTATGATACACTTGACCGCGCTGCTATTATTGATAATAAAGTTATCGTGGCACAGGGCAAATTAGATGATATCATTTCTATGGACAATCAATTTATACAAACATTTTTTAAGGCAGATATATGAATAATAAAGTCAATTATACTTTTGTAGGCTCCATTGTTTTAGCCATACTCGTTGTTATGACATTTTCTATTTATTGGTTGATGAAACCCTCGGATTCAAGTAAGCAAAAAGAGTACCTTATCTATTTCAATGAGTCTGTTTCAGGACTCAACATCAACTCTCCCGTCAAGTATCGTGGTGTCAGTGTCGGAAAAGTTGAAGAGATACAGATAAGTAGTAAAAACACGCAAGAGATAGAGGTCTTAATCTCTATCTTGGCTACGACTCCAGTGAAAGAATCAACGATGGCAACGCTCAATGCTCAGGGAATTACAGGACTTGTTTTCATTGATCTTTCTTTAGGCGATGTAAATTCCAAAGATCTAGTGAAAGATGAAGAGGAAAAATATCCGATCATACACTCAAAACCCTCACTTTTTCAAAGGTTTGAGAGCTCGATTGGAAGTGTGACTGAAAAACTTTCAGGAACACTCGATGGTACAAATACACTCTTAAAAGAAGAAAATCAAAAAAATATGACGATGACACTTGCCGAGTCAAAAGAGTTTATGGCTAGACTCAACACTCTTCTTGATGATAAAAGCATCGAGCATCTTCATAGTACAATGGAGCATCTTGACAGTATAACGACAAAGCTAGACACACAAACACTTCCTAAAATAGATCTCTTAGCAGACAAAAGTGGTCATTTTGCGGATACTGTTTCTGCATCGATGATTTCAGTTGCAAGTAGCTACAAGGTTATTCAAGGCTCGATGGCTGCATTTCACGGAGCAATTGATAGTGGAGAGTTTAATCTAAAAGATATCACAAAAGGCACGGTGACAAATCTTAACAGTTCGCTCGGTGCTTTGCAAGATGTGATGATAGAGATGGATAGCATCTTAAAAAAATATGAAACAAGTCCAAGTGATATACTGTTTAAAAAGCAAGAGATTAAAAAAGGTCCGGGAGAAAAATGATGAATAAAATATTTTTATATAGTTTGGTCGTGTTCATAATATCTGGATGTTCTTTGCAGACAAAAGTTCCTCCAAGCATGCAGTACAGATTGCAAGTTACATCGGTTGTGAAAGATTACAATGCCCCGTCTTGCAAAAATGATGTGTTGCAATTGAAAAATATTGTGAGTTATGATCCGATTATGGGACGATCTATCTACTACCAAAGAGGAGATCTGAATGTTGAAAGCTATGCTCTTTCAAACTGGGAAGCAGCACCATACAAAATATTAGAAGTATCACTTGTCAGCAGTGTACGGGATACAAAAATATTTAAAGATGTATTATTAGCAAAATCGTCTGCAAAGCCAGATTATGTCCTTGAATATAGTGTTGGAGAGTTTATTCAGCATTTTAGTGAAGATATGAAAAGCTCGTATGTAACAGTCAAAATCCATTTTGCACTTCTTGAAAACGACAATTCAAAACTTCTCTACGCAACAACCATAGAGAAAAAAGTTCCTTCCTCTTCGCTCGATGCACAAGGGGGAGTAAAAGCTCTTCAAGCAGCGCTGAATGATGTCATGCAACAAACAAATATGTGGCTCAATAATCAATGTCAAAAAGAGCTTCAATAATGGATGAGCAGATCTACAAAAGTAGACGAGAAGATTTTTTAGTTCAAATGAAAAAGAGCAGTGTCGCTTTGCTTTTTAGCGCAACTCAAAAAACACGCTCAAATGATACTGAGTATCCCTACAGACAAGATAGCGATTTTTATTATCTCACTGGTTTTAAAGAGGACAATGCTATTTTGGTTTTACTAAAGGGAGAAAAGTCTGTTAAAGAGATTTTATTTGTTCAAAAAAAAGATAAGAGTTTAGAACTTTGGACTGGAAAGCGTTTAGGAGCAGAAGGTGCAAAAGAGCGCTTTGACGTCGATACAGTTTGTACTTCTGAGCGTTTTGAAAAGAAATTAAAAAAGATTTTACCAAGTAAAAAAAGAGTTTATCTTGATCTCTTTAGCGAAGAGAAAAAACTCTTACATGCGAAGTGCCCAGAGGGTGTAAAGGATTTCATAAAAAAAAGTTCAATGAAGCTCTTACATGTAAAGAAAATTACTCAGAGTATGAGAGCTATAAAAACACCCGTAGAGATAGAACTTATCAAAAAAGCTTTGTCTATTACAAAAGAGGCACATCATAAAGTGATGAGTATGCAAAAGAGTGGAATGTTTGAGTATGAACTTCAAGCAGTGTATGAATATGAGTTTAAGAAAAACGGCGCTTACAGCGATGCATATACAACCATAATCGCAGGCGGTGACAATGGAAATACTCTGCATTACATTAACAACTCTGAGATTCTTAAAGAGGGTGAACTTATCCTTATAGACGCGGGATGCGAGTTTGAGATGTATGCGAGTGATATCACAAGAACGATTCCTGTGAATGGTAAGTTTAGCGAAGCACAAAAAGAGATTTATGAGCTTGTTTTACAAACTGAACTCAAAGTCATAGAGGCGATTAAAGAGGGCGTTTTACGAACTGATCTTCAGATGATGGCTAGAGAGTCTTTGTGCGAGGGAATGGTTGCGCTTGGGATTCTTAAAGGCGATGTCAAAGAACTGATCAAAGAGGAAAAAGACAAACGCTATTTTCCTCATGGCATCGGGCATTGGATGGGCATCGATGTGCATGATCCCTGTCCTTATAAAGACAAAAAAGGGAAAGAACTACCGCTTCAAGCTGGGATGGTGATGACAATAGAGCCAGGATTGTATTTGCCTTTGGATGATGTGGATTTACCGCAGAAATACAGAGGCATAGCGGTGAGAATAGAAGATGATATTTTAGTCATAAAAGAGGGTTATGAAAACCTCTCTTGTGGGATTGCTAAGAGTGTTGCCGAGATAGAAGAACTCTATTCTCGAACGTAAGTCCAGCCAGAGAGCGATTTTTCTACAACCTCTTCAAACTGATCTGAAGCAGCAAGAAAATCAATTACATGTAAGGGTACATGAGGGATGGCATTTTGATCTTGTGTTTTGACTAAAAGCATCGGCATCGCAGAACCTAAAGATGTGGTTGCAAAGCCCACGGGCATAAGCTGGCTCATCACTTCCGCTGAGGCTGTTATTTTATAGTCTTGGCAAAATTTATCAAAGATCATCTCTTTTATCTCTTGTGAAAAACGCTCTTGCGTGTTTAAAAATATCGTTACATGTACGGGCGTTGCACTAAAATGATCAGGCGAAGGTGCTGCCATGATAATGTATTCAACGCCTTCAAGGATTGTCTCTATCTCCGGGATCTCTAGATACTGATTTGTTTTAATAGCTTGATGTTCTTGCATAAAAATCTCCTTTTATAAAAGTGATTTTACAACATTTTTAACGCCTTGGTGTACGTTATAGTTCGCTATTGGAAAATCAAGAGATTCATCGAGCATATTGACATTGTATTTTGAGAGATAGATCGCTAAGACAGAGACATCTACTGCTGTATAACTTGAACACTGCGTTTCGTTTAAAGACGTTCGTAAAAGTTTTGAACTCTCATTTGATTTTTGGATTGTAAAAGCCAGCATCTTTAAACTCACAAAATCCATCCACTCTAAAAATAGTTCAGGCGTTAGGTTTTCTTGAAATCTTCCTTGTGGATCAAACAAAAGATTTTGTTCTCTTAGGGGAACTAAAATAGAAAGTACCGCTTTAGCAAAAGGGATCGCTTTATCTAGCCAAAATGGAGATTCATTTCTACTTTGAAGTGTTATATCGAGCGCTGTTGCGATATCATCGGCTGATTTTGTACTAAATAATTCCAATGTTGCTTGATTCATAAGTTGAGTGCCTTGTTTTTTTGCAGAAATATAGCATATTGTTTAAAATTTAATCATAAAAAAATTTTGTATCGGGAATAATAAAGTTATAATAAACCCATTTTAAACTTTTGGAGAAGAGGGATGAAAAAAATAGAAGCGATAATCAAGCCATTTAAGCTTGAGGATGTTAAAGATGCACTAGCAGATATCGGTATTACAGGTATGACTGTAAGTGAAGTAAAAGGCTATGGCCGTCAAAAAGGGCATAGTGAGTTGTACCGCGGTGCTGAGTATGTTGTGGATTTTATCCCTAAGATAAAAATGGAGATGATCGTTGCAACTGAGCAAGTTGACGCAGTTATCAATACGATTGTAGAAGCAGCGCGCACTGGTAAAATCGGTGATGGTAAAATCTTCGTAAGTGATATAGACAAGATTATCCGTATTCGTACAGGTGAGACTGATAACGAGGCTATATAGGTGGTTGCGGAGGTAGATTTTAAATATATTATAGATACATTTTTTATGCTCTTTTCAATGGTACTCATTATCTTTATGGTACCAGGATTTGCGATGCTTGAAGCGGGACTTGTGCGTACAAAAAACGTTACGGCAGTTCTCACAACAAATGTGATGATCTACGGGGTTGCTTCTACAGCTTTCTTGCTTGTTGGATATGAACTCGCATTTGGAACTTGGGTAAAAGTAGAATATAGTATGTGGGCGGCTTTTTTGTTTCAGATGGCCTTTGTCGGTAAAACTATCAACATCATGAGTGGCGGGGTGAGTGAGCGTGTGCGTATGATTCCTCTTGCTATTTTTGCTGTTGTTATGGGTGCTGTGATCTATCCGCTTGTTGTCAATATCAGTTGGGGAGCAAACTTTTTAAAAGGTACTCCACTCGAGCTTCATATGTTTGATCTTGCTGGTTCGACTGTTATCCATTCAACTGGAGGCTGGGCACTACTAGCGGCGATCTTTATCATCGGTGCGCGTAAAGACAGATACAAAAACGATATGATAAAAGTTATCCCTGCATCAAATATCCCTCTTGTTGTTCTTGGTGGACTTTTGCTTTGGATAGGTTGGTTTGGATTTAATGGCGGATCAGTTGGTTCGATCTCAAGCAAAGCTATGGCAGATAGTGTCGCTCTTACTATTCTTAACACCAACACAGCAGGTCTCGCGGGTGCAATCGTGGGTGGTGTTATTATGTATGTGAGATACAAACTTTTTGATATAACGATGATCTTAAATGGTGCTCTTGGAGGGCTTGTAGCTATCACTGCGGGAGCAAATCTGTATGATATCCATACACCTTTACTTATCGGTGCTATCGGTGGAGCTTTAGTTGTTTTTGCTATTCCATTATTTGATAAACTCAGACTTGATGATCCCGTTGGTGCACTTTCAGTTCACTTGGTAAATGGTATCTGGGGAACACTTGCTGTTGGTATTTTTGCACCAAAGATCTCATTTTTAGATCAGCTCAAAGGTGTTGTAGAAATCGGTGTTTTTGCTTTTGTAGTTTCTTATATTGTTATCTACAGTATTAACAAATTGGTTCCATTTCGTGCTGAAAATGATATGCAGGTTCAAGGTATGGATGTCGTTGAATGTGGTGTGGAAGCATATCCGGAATTTAGACGCGCAATCTAATCTCTTGCGTATTAACAAAACTGTAACAGTTGCTGCGGTATCATTTTAAGATGATACCTCGCCGCAGCTCTTTTTTTATCTCTCTTGGTGTTCATCTGGTTCTGCTTAGTTTTGCTTTGTTTTTATATAGCTTTGTAACACCGCCAAAAAAAGAAAAGCGTATACCCATCAATCTTTGTCAATGTGTTGTTCAAAGTAGCTGTACATGTAATTCACAAGAGGAACCAGCAGTTCAAAAAGTGATTCAAACTCCTCCAAAACAAGAAGTTAAAAAACTGCCTCCTCTCAAACAAGTGCCTGAGTCTGTAAAAAAAGAGATAGTTGCTCAAAATACAGTGCAAAAGACAGTTCAAAAAGAGATAGTTCAGCCGAGTTCTAACCCATCAGCGCAAAACAGTGTAGTCGTTGCGCCAACGCTAGAGAAGACACTCCTGTCAAAACCTGTAGTGCAAGAGAGTAAAACTCTTCAAAGTACAGAACCCAAAACACAAGCTCCAAAACCCTCCGTACAAAAACAGTATGTTCAGACAAATCTCTCCGCCATAAGAGCGATGCTACAAGAGAATTTCTATTATCCACTGAGTGCGAGAAAAAGAGGGATTCAAGGAGAAGTTGTGGTAAAATTTACGCTTTTAAAAAATAGTAGTATAAAAGATATTATAATTATAAAAAGTTCGCAAGGGTTACTCGATAGTGCAGCTCAAAAAACTATAGAAGCCCTTGATGGCAAGCTTCCAGCACCTTCAGAAGATCTGGTTTTAGAACTGCCTATAAATTATAGATTACACTAAGGACAGATATGAAAAAAATAGTTTTACTTATAGTTTTGGCTCTTTCATTATGGGCAAATCAAGCAACTATTGCCGCACATGAATTGAGATATATCAACTCTTATGCAGAGGGTTTGGCTAAGGCGAAAAAAGAACATAAGTTGATGATGTTAGTTGTCGTACGAGACGGATGTCACTGGTGTAAAAAGTTTGAAAACGAAACGCTTAAAGATCCTGCTATCAAAACGAAGATAAATGACATTGTAAAAGTTTTAATAGATAGAAATGATCCAATGCCAGAGGCTCTTCGAGCACATTTTTTTCCTGTAACACATTTTGTAGATCCAAAAATTGAGAAAAGTGTGTGGGATCTTGCTGGATTTAAAGAAGCTGTAGATTTCCAAGAAGATATCGGTGCGGCACTTGTAGAGTATCAAGCTTCTCAAAAATAATTTCAATCGATAGGTATTTTTAATCTAAACGTTGCTCCGCCGTTTTGGTTGCGTACGTCTATTCTGCCATCAAGATGATTTTCTATAATCATCTTGCTCATATAAAGACCGATGCCAGTACCATTTTTGCCCTTCGTACTAAAATAGGGTTCAAATATTTTTTCTCTGATATCATCTGAAACTCCGCCGCCATAGTCTCTTATATTAAGATAGATATACTCATCTTCCTCACAATAATCACTATCAATAATAATCGTGGGATTTGATGGGTTGTTGAGTATTGTCGCATCTATAGCGTTATTTATGATATTGATAAGTACTTGAACAAGTTCATTAGAGTGCGTATTAATAGCAATATCGTTTTTACACTTACTATCAATATCAATATTTTTTGCTATAGCTTTAGGTTCTGTAAAGCTAATAGCTCTTTTTATAATCTTACATGTACTGATACTTTCTTTTTCTTTATTTGGGTGAAAATATGTCTGAAAATCATCAATAGTCTCTGAAAGATAGATGATCGTATCTGAAATACTCTCCAATTTTGTCAATATCTCTTGTGGTTTTATCTCTCGTAACATCGAATTTATTTGAAGATTTGAGATTTGCAGCGTGATGTTGGAGAGTGGCTGTCTCCATTGATGTGCAATCATACTTATCATCTCTCCCATGGCGGCATGACGGGATTGTGCGAGGATGATTCTATCTTTTTTTAAAAGCTCATTCACTTTTTGTTCCACTTGATTTTCAAGGTTTTGATTCATTAAAAGAAGCTCTTTGGTCTTTTGCTTCACTTCATTTTGAAGTAGGTGTGAAAAATTTTCAAGCTCACTGTTTTGTTTTTGTATTGTTGTTTCATACTCATCTATTTTATTTCTGTAAAGCTGAATAATGACAGTTATGATGATAAGATCAAGAGCTAAATACGAGATCTGATAGAGGGTGTAGCTTGTTGGGATAAAAGGCTGAAGATTGAGTGCAAACATCGTTGCCAAAAATGCACTGATCCAATAGACTCCATGTTTGTCTGTAAAATATAAAAGAACTATTGGATAGGTAAATATCCAAATATGTTTAAGCTCATTTGGAACATGAATATAATGAACCCTTTTTTCAAGACCAGTAAATCAAGTTTTTTAATTCCACCTTTTTATGATACCAACGGTAACAGTTTTGCTCCTTTAGGGTCTAAAT